>NZ_JBOHCV010000403.1:0-5980 GCF_050698815.1 Streptomyces sp. | reverse complement strand
GCGCCCGGATCCGTATCACCGGGCTTGTCGGGGAGGTCGTCACCCTTGAGGCCGTAGTCGGCTGCGGCTTTGTAGTCGTAGACCTTCGCCTTGTACGCATTGGAGGCGGACTCGGCCTTCTTGTACTTCTCCAACGCGTCCTGCGCCTGACCCTGCGCCCAGGTGACGGTGTCGGAGAAGTCGTCCAGCGCCTTGGCGGCCTTCTCGCACGCGTCGGCCGCCTTGTGCCACTTCTTCGGCTCGACCGCCACCTTCTCCCGGAAGGCGTCCGCCGCCTTGCCCCGCAGATGCTGCGAGTCCAGCCCCTTCAGACCCCGTGCGACCTTCTCGAACGCCTTCTGGAAGTCCCGCAGATGGCTCGCGTTGGCACGCAAGGTGGCCACGCTGCCGTGGATCAGCTTCCGGTGGTCGTCGGTCTCCCCCAGCTCCGACTCGCCGACCTTCGCACCCAAGGTGCCGGCGGCCCCGTCCCCCGTGTCCCGGAGCCACTTCCCCGCCCCCTTCGGAACTCCGACCTTGTCCATCCGGTCCGCGAGGAAGTCAGTGGAGCGGTCGATGCCCTCACCGACCTTCTCGGCACCCGTCTCCAGACCGTCCTCGAGCCAGTCCGGAGTCAGGTCCCCCATGCCCATCAGTGGTCACCGCGGGACTGCTTCGGGGACCCTTGCTGCTCTGCACGTTCCTCCGGAGAGGGCCCCCACTTCTCATCCAGCGCCCGCTCCCGACCCTCCTCCGGAATACCGGCCCCATCCATGCCGACGTCGGTAAGCGCCCCGCCGATCCCTTCGGAGGTCACAGCACGACCGGTGTCGTTCCAGTCCCGCTTGATCTGGTCGAACTCCTTCTGCCGCTCGGCGGCGGTCTCCGGTGCGTCCGGCTTCAAGATGTCGCCGTAGCTCTGCTTGGCGGCCTCCTCCTCAGTGGCATGCGGATTGCCGAACATCGCGTTCACGCCCACCTTCCACGAGCCCGCCGTGTACTGGTCCTGCTCCCACACCATCCCGGCCGCCAGGCCCAGCTTGTCCGCGAGTACGTTCGCGTCGCCGACGAGCGCCCGTACACCCCACTCCCAGCGCTCGCAGAAGTCCTCGAAAGAGTCGGCGAGTCCACCGTCCCCGGCTTCCAGCCCCGACATCGCCATCCCGCCGAAACCAGCACCCTGCAACGACGCCGGCTCCGAGCCGAAGCCGTCCAGCTCCTGCAGTTCGCCGATCGCAGCCTTCAACCCCTGGGTGATCGCCTTCACCGAGGTCTCACTGACCTTCAGATCCCCGAACTCACTCACAGGACCGCCTCCCCCGCGTCTCCGTTCCCGCACCGGTCACCGAACACCGTATCCAAGTGCGATCGGGTGATCCCGAGCAGGCGTTGGCAGCTGTGCTGCGTGCCGGACGCGGTCAGACCCTGCCCTGCTCGAACGGGTCCTGCTCGTTGAGCAGTTTGTCGACGCGCGCTCTGTCCACTCTGCTCGTGATCTCCTCCACCTCCTGCCGGTCGCGTACGCACTTGGCGAGGGTGAAGGCGGACGACACCACGAAGACGAGCCCGAGCGCGAGGAAGCTGCGCTCCCACGCTCCGACCGGCAGCTTCGCGATGCCGATGACGAGGGCGATCAGGGACAGACCGAACGCGATGGCCGACTGCACGAAGAAGGCCGCCGTGGTGGGCCGTTGAACCGATGGAGTAGTCATAGGCCCAGGCTGACGGCTTGTCGGGCCGCGCACATGAGTACGGGTACTCGGATGGGCATGGGGAATCCGGCCCATGTGCCTGGCGTGGCGGGTGGGACGTACGCGTTCCGCATGCCGAGACGGGGACCGTGCCGTTATCCACAGGCCCCCCGTATCGGCTGTGTCCCGGCTACCGTCAGGTGAGGAGACAATGCACTGACGGCAATTGACGGAGCGGAAGATCGAGGAGGCACGTCCGGGATGAGCATCGGCGGCGGGGGCGAGGGGTACGGCGGGCGTGAGCGCGACCGTACGGGCGAGGAGGGCGCGGCTTCGGCTTACGGCCGCGGCTCGGCCGGCCTCACCACCCGCACACGTCTTCCGGGCGGGGAGGGCGGCGGCGGCAGACCGCCTTCGCGCCCCGGGCGCAGCGTCGTCACCGTGGTGGGTGTGGTGGTCCTGCTGATCGCCGCCATCGCCTTCGCCAACCGGGGCGGGGACGGCTCGGGCGGAGGCGACGGCAAGGGCGGCGGCAGTCAGGGCGGAGGCGCCCAGCCGACGGCCCCGACCGGGCAGAAGCCGGTGCAGGGCGGGGAGGGCGGCATCGCATCCGGTTTCCCGCAGTCCAAGCAGGGGGCGCAGAGCGCGGCGGCGAATTACGCGGTGGCGTTGGTCTCTTCGGACATCATCAAGCCTGGTAAGCGGGACGAGATCGTTCAACGGGTATTCGTCCCGTCCGAGGCCGGCGAGATGCGGTCCAAGATGGACAAGGCGTACTCGGAGAGTTTCCTCAAGAAGCTGGCCCTCGATGAGGACGGCAATCCCAAGGACGGCATGACCTACGTCTCCCGTACCGCACCGATCGGCACCAAGATCGTCGACTTCACCGAACACAGCGCTCAATTGGACGTCTGGTGCACAGGCCTCTATGGGATGGCAGGTGAAGGCTCCAAGAATCCTGTGACAAGCGACTGGTTCACGATGCGGATGGGACTGAGCTGGTCCAACGGGGACTGGAAGGTGCGGAGCTTCAAGCAGAAGGACGGCCCTGCACCCGTTGATGGCGACAATAGGGCTTCCGGCGCCGAGGAGATCGCGGACGCGGTAGGTCAGTACGGAGGGTTCACCTATGGCCGCTAGCCCTCACCGCCGAACCGCGACGGCTGCCACCGCGTTGGCCGGACTGCAGATGCTGGCTCTTGCCCTAGCCACCCGCGTCGCAGCCGAACCCAAGCCTGATGAGAACTGTGACCTCATCGTCGGCCCCGCCAAGGAGTACTGCGAGAACGGTGACAAGGGAGGCGGTGGCAGCAGCACCTCCCCCGACCCCACCAGCACCCTCGACCCGCTGTCCTCCCTCGCCGAGGGCTGCGCCAAGGCCGCCTCGTGGACCATCGACAAGCTGTCGGACCTCGTCAACTCCACGACCGAGATCGACTTCACCAACCCCGAGTTCCTGCGGCAGTACGCCGTTGTGTTCGCGGCGTCCACCATCCTCACGCTCACCATCTGGCTGCTCGCCGTCGCCAAGCGGGCCATCCGTGGTGTGCCGTTCGTGGAGGCCGTCACCGAAGCGATCGGCTTTCTCTGGCTCACCGTCATCGCGTCGGCCTTCACTCCGCTCATCCTCCACACCGTGGTCTCGGCGACCGACAGCGTGACGGAGGTCGTCGCGGCGGGCACGTCCGATCAGACGGAGCAGTTCTTCGGCACGTTCTCCGAGGCACTGAAGAAGGGGAACGACATCGGCGGCGGCCCGATCATGCTGATCGTCGTCTCGCTCATCTCGGTCCTCGCCGCCGGTGTCCTCTACCTCGAACTCGTCGTCAGGGCCGCCCTCCTCTACGTCGGGGCACTGCTCGGCACTGCCGTCTACGCGGGCCTGGTCGACAAGAACCTGTGGGGCCACGTCCGCCGCTGGGCGGGCATCATGATCGCCGTCATCCTCGTCAAACCGGTGGTGGTGATCGTGCTCGGGCTGGCCGGGGCGCTGTCCTCGGCCGACGGCCCCAACGCCTTCTCGGCCATCGTCTCCGGGCTGGCCATCATCCTGTTGGCCATCTTCGCCAGCGCCATGATCTACCGCTTCGTTCCCGGCTTCGGCGACGAGATCGTCAGCCACCGCAACGCCTCCCGCGATCCCGCTTCCCGTGCGACCGCCGCGGTCGTCTCCTCGCCGGCCGCGCTCGTACGGCAGGGCATCAACACGCACAGCGCCCGCGGCGGAGGCGGCGGGCAGCAGCCGGGCAACCAGGTTTCCGGCGGCGTCGCCGCCCACAGCACCCGAGGCGGCGGCGGTGGAGGCGGCGACGTGCCGCACCAGAAGGCGGCGCCCCCCGCCCCCCGTACGTACGACCGCTCCGCACCACCCCGGCCGGCCAGGAACACCGGTGCCGGCGGCAACCGCACCGGAGGTGACCGCGGATGACGATGACGAACCCCTCCCACACCGCGGTCGCCCCGCGCCGCACGTACATGATCGGCCGTGCGCGGCCCAACGCGATGATCGGCAAGAACCGGGAGACCGGCGAGATCGGCCTGATCATCGCGGGCGCCTTCCTCGGCATGATGAGCGGCCTGCTCATCCCCGTGCTCTCCTTCCGTATCCCCGCCCTGCTCGGCTTCCCGCTGCTCGCGCTGGCCGCGATCTACGTGCCGTACAAGGGGCGGACGTTCTACAGGTGGTTCGAGATCAACCGATCGTTCCGCAGACTGACGCGCAACTCCGCCGGCGCCGCCTACCGCTCGGACGCCGCCGAGGCCGGGGTCCGGCTGGACGGACGCGAGGTCGAGATCGGCCCGCCGCCCGGCGTCGGCCGCATCAACTGGCTCTCCGCGCCCTTCGGTCCGGACGAGCTGGCCGTCCTCCTGCACGCCGACCGCCGTACGGTCACCGCGGCCATCGAGATCGAGGGCCCGGGCGTCGGGCTGCGCGACAGCGAGGACCAGGAAGCGCTCGTCGACCGCTTCGGCACCCTCCTCAAGCACGTCGCGAACGGCGACGGCTACGTCACCCGGCTGCAGATGCTGGCCCGTACGCTGCCCGCCGACCCCGACGCCCACGCCAAGGACGTCGACCAGCGAGGCGACGAGCGGGCCGCGCCCTGGCTGCGCGACTCCTACGAGCACCTCCAGTCGATGGTCTCGACGTCCAGCGAGCAGCACCGCGCGTACCTCGTCGCGTGCATGCACTACGGACGCGAACTGGCCGCCGAGGGCGCGGCGATCGCGAAGGCGGCGCAGCGCTCGGCGGGCCGTGGGGGGCGGAAGCTGTCCAAGGACGAGGGCCTGGCGATCGTGATGGCCCGCGAGTTGACGGACATCTGCGCGCGCCTGACGGAGGCGGACATCCGGGTCCGGCAGCCGCTCGGGCAGGCCAGACTGGCCTCGCTGATCCACTCGATGTACGACCCGGACCACCCCATCGACCACCTGCAGGCGATGTCGAAGCGCAACGCCTGGCCCGCCGAGCTGGACGCGATGGAGCCGACCTATCTGCAGGCCAAGACACGGGAGTCGGTGACGCGGGCGCCCTGGTGCCACTCGACGGCGTGGGTGAAGGAGTGGCCGATGACGCCGGTCGGCGTCAACTTCCTCGCGCCGCTGCTCGTGCACACCCCCGACGTGATCCGTACGGTCTCGGTGGCCATGGACCTGGAGCCGACCGAGCGGGCGATCGAGCGGATGCTGACGGAGAAGACCAACGACGAGGCGGAGGCCAGTCGGCAGGCGAAGATGAACCGCACCATCGACCCCCGCGACGTGGCCGCACACGGACGCGTCGACCAGCGCGGCGAGGACCTCGCCTCGGGAGCGGCGGGCGTCAACCTCGTCGGCTACATCACCGTGTCCGCCCGCTCGGCGGAGTCCCTCGCACGGGACAAGCGCACGATCCGCGCCTCGGCGGGAAAGAGCTACTTGAAGCTGGAGTGGTGCGACAGAGAACATCACCGGGCGTTCGTCAACACGCTGCCGTTCGCGACCGGCATCCGCCGCTGAAGGGCTGAAGGGGTTCCCATGGCCGCGACCGATCCACTGACCGCAATCTCCGACGCCTTCACCAGCTTCCTCTTCGGCAAGACGGAGACGACCCGGCTGCCCGTACGTACCTCCACCGGCCAGGCGCAGGCCGTCTACCTGCCGACGGCCGCACCGGGCCTCGGCGACTCCGGCGTCATCATCGGCCGCGAGGTCTACAGCGGCAAGGGCTACATCTACGACCCCTTCCAGCTCTACGGCCAGCAACTCCCCGCCCCGCACTGGCTGGTGCTGGGCGAGTCGGGCAACGGCAAGTCGGCGCTGGAGAAGAC
>NZ_JBOHCV010000402.1:0-5530 GCF_050698815.1 Streptomyces sp. | reverse complement strand
CTGGCAAGGGACCTCTCAACGAGGTCAACTTTCTGACCGTGGCGGAAGTCGCCTCGGTGATGCGAGTGTCCAAGATGACCGTGTACCGGCTGGTGCACAGCGGTCATCTGCCGGCGATCCGGGTGGGCAGGTCTTTCCGGGTCCCAGAGCAGGCCGTCCATGAATACCTCCAAGAGTCCTATGTGGGGGTGGAGACCGCCTGAGGGTTACCCGCGAGGACCCTCGGATTACGAGCTGCATCCAGTGGCGGGTAGGCTGAACCCATGTAGGTCGTGTGGGCACGGACGCCCCGCGCCGAGTGAAGGCAGTTTTCTCCGCATCAGCGGGGATGATCCGTGAGCGAGGGTAGTCGTGGGCTCTGTTATCAAGAAGCGGCGTAAGCGGATGGCTAAGAAGAAGCACCGCAAGCTCCTCAAGCGCACGCGAGTTCAGCGTCGCAACAAGAAGTGAGCGAGCGCCAAGCACGTCGCTGACCGCCGTTCTGCGGCCCGCACCAGGTGTGCGGGACAGCAGGGCGGCGGTTTCGTTTGCGCGTTCGTTTGCCAAGGAGTCTCACCCGGGTGAGACTGCCTGGCACCACAGCCGCCAGGTGGGCGGCAGGGGAGGGATCTTGGGCAGGGTCGTGCTCGTCACCGGAGTCGCCCGTCAGCTCAGCGGGCACTTCGTACGCCGCGTCCAGCGCGAGCCCGACGTGGACAGGGTCATCGGCGTCGACGCTCTGCGCCCCCCGCACGACCTGGGTGACGCCGACTTCGTACGCGCCGACATCCGGCAGCCCGACATAGCCAGACTGCTGGCCGAGCACCGGGTGGACACCGTCGTCCACATGGATGTGCACGGTTCTTCGCCGCTGGGCGTGCCCGGCAGCGGCGGCGGCCGGGGTCCGGTCAAGGAAGTCAACGTCATCGGGACCATGCAGCTGCTCGGCGCCTGTCAGAAGGCACCTTCGGTGCGGCGGCTGGTCGTGAAGTCCACGACCAGTGTGTACGGGGGCGCGCCTCGCGACCCGGCCGTCTTCGACGAGTCGATGCCGCCCAAGTCACTGCCCGGCGGCGGCTTCGCGAAGGACGCGGTGGAGGTCGAGGGGTACGTACGGGGCTTCGCCCGGCGCCGCCCCGACATGTCGGTGACCGTACTGCGCTTCGCGCACGTGCTCGGCCCCTCGATGGACTCACCCCTCGCTGGATACTTCGGGCTGCCCGTACTGCCGACGGTGCTCGGCTACGACCCGCGGCTGCAGTTCGTGCACGAGGACGACGCGGTCGAGGTGCTGCGGCTCGCGGCCCGCGAGCCGCGCCGCGGCACCCTCAACGCGGGGACCTTCAACATCGCCGGAGACGGCGCGCTGCTGCTGTCCCAGTGCGCCCGGCGGCTGGGACGGCCGACGGTGCCGCTGCTGCTGCCCGCCATCCGCTGGAGCAGGTCGTTGCTGCAGTCGGTCGGTGTCACGGACCTCTCACCCGAACAGGTGGGGTTGCTGACCCATGGCCGAGTCGTGCGTACGGTACAGATGCGCGAGATCTTCGGATTCGAGCCGCACTACACGACAGCGGAGACGTTCGCGGCCTTCGCGCACAGCAGCGGGCCGGGGCTGCTGCCGCCGGTGACTCTCGCCCGTACCGTCGACAGGCTGGCCGAGCTGGTGCGGCGGGCGGCGGACCGGCAGCGGCGGGCACGGCAGGAACGGCAGGAACGCCAGGAGGGGGCCGGCCACCATGGCTGACGCGAAAGTCATTCCGTTCGGCTCCTCCGACGACGGCCGTGACCAGTGGCGCGGGGAGCAGGCGAAGGCGCGCGAGTCGTCCGGCCAGGCGACCGACGCCGACGCGCCGGAGGACGGCGGCTGGGAGCGAAAGGTCGCGCAGGGGCTGGCCTTTCTGCGCCGGAGGGTCACCGGCGAGTACGAGATCGACGACTTCGGCTACGACCGGGAGCTGACCGATCAGGTCCTGATGTCGCTGCTGCGGCCGCTCTACGAGAAGTACTTCCGGGTCGAGGTCCGCGGGGTCGAGAACATCCCCGCCGAGGGTGGGGCGCTGGTAGTCGCCAACCATTCCGGGACGCTGCCGCTCGACGGTCTGATGCTCCAGGTCGCCGTGCACGACAACCATCCGGCTCAGCGCCATCTGCGGCTGCTCGCAGCGGATCTGGTGTTCCTGCTGCCGGTGGTCAACTCGCTCGCGCGGAAGGCGGGACACACGCTCGCCTGCGCGGAGGACGCCGAGGGGCTGCTGGCGCGGGACGAGGTCGTCGGGGTGATGCCCGAGGGCTTCAAGGGCCTTGGCAAGCCCTTCTCGGACCGCTACAAGCTGCAGCGGTTCGGCCGGGGCGGGTTCGTGTCGACGGCGATGCGGGCCGGGGCCCCGATCGTGCCGTGCTCGATCGTGGGTGCCGAGGAGATCTACCCGATGGTGGGCAACTCGCGGACGCTGGCCCGGCTGCTGGGCTTTCCCTACTTCCCGATCACACCGACGTTCCCCTGGCTGGGGCCGCTCGGTGCGGTGCCGCTGCCGACGAAGTGGACGATCCAGTTCGGTGAGCCGATCCCGACGGACGGCTATCCGCCGGGATCGGCCGAGGACCCGATGCTGATGTTCAACCTCACGGACCAGATCCGGGAGACCATCCAGCACACCCTTTACAAACTGCTGGTGCAGCGCCGGTCCGTGTTCTTCTGAGAGCGTTCTCGTGTGAGAGGTGGAGCACCTCTCACACCTCTCAGCTCCTCTCGTCTCCCGGCAGTTTCTTCAGGCCCGGCAGCACGTCCGGGATGATCGGCGGCAGAGTGACATCCGGATCGGGGAACCTCTTGCCCCGGTCGTCGCCCGATTCCGACTGGGACGGGTTGCCGTCCGGGTTTCCGGACGGGTCCAGGATGCCGCCGCCGATCAGTTCGCCCGCTCCCTGATCCGAGCCGGTCGGCGAGGGCCTGCCGTCCCTTCCGCCGTCGCGGGAATCCGTGTCCGAGGAGCCGGAGGAGGGCGGCAGGGGCGAGGTGCCGGAGCCGCCCGTGCCTCCCGCACCGCCCCGTCCACGCTCCCCGGACCCGTCCTGCGACGGGTCGGAGAGCAGCCCGGCCAGCGGACCGACATCACTGTCTATGGCGTCGAAGACCGAGCTCACGTCGTCGCCGACGTCGGCCAGTTGGGCGGGCAGCCGGTCGCGCAACTGGGCCCAGCTCGCGCGGTGGCCGGTGGAGAAGGAGGAGAGCGACCGCATCGGGGCGAGCTCGCCGTTCCGTTCGTACGCACCGCTCAGCAGCCGGTGGCCCTCGGTCGCGTCGTACCGCATCCCGGAGAGGGCCTTCCGGACCTCTCCGAGCGACTCGTGGTCCAGGACCGCGCCGCCTCTCGTCCGCTCCAGCAGTCTGCGGGCCTCGCGCAGCCGGGTCGAGGCATGGTCCAGGTGGACCTCGCCACGGCCGGTCTCGTCATCGGCGAGGTCCAACTGCAGGTCCTCCATGCCGCGTTTGAGGCCGTACAGCGAGTCGCCGGGGAGAGCTCCCGTGCTGGCCGCGGCGAAGCCGCCGAGGGCGGAAGCGGCGACGCCGACGCTGAGGCCGCCTGCCGCGAGGCCCTTGGCGAGCCTGGATTTCGGGCGGAACGCGTCCAACGGGCCGATGTTCGGCGCGCGGTGGCTGCCCCGTCCGGAGCGCGCGCCGCGCTGCCCGGGGAGCTGGTCGGCCCGGGTCTCCGGCGAACCCGCGGCGGCCTCCATGGCGGCGATCAGCTGTGCTCGCTGCACGGTCTTGGCCGCGGGTGCCAACTCGGGCTTGGGCAGGGCCCCGAGCCGGTCGGACACGGCGAGCAGCAGCGCGGGCTCGGAGGTGTCCGCACCCCCGTTCGCGCCGTCCGTACCGTCGTGGCCGCGGTCGGTCTCGGGCAGCGTCCCGGTGGTCGCGGTGCCCTGTGGATGGACACGCGCGGCCCCCTTGCCCGCCGCCTGGCCGGCCGCCGGGGCCTCCTCGAGCTCGTGCTCATCCAGGGCCTGGGCGAAGGCGGTTGCCTGTCTGCCCGTGGCTACGGACCAGATCATGGCGGCACCTCCTCTCGTCAGCACGGTCGACTCCCCACCACGGATGGAAGGTTGTACGGCGAGCGCACGCGTCCACTCCGAAGAGTGGGGGAATCGTGCGTGCCGCGGATGCGGGGAGCCTGCACCCCCCACAACGAGCGGCTGGCCAGTCGGGTTACGGAGCCATCGCGATGTGACCAGGGGCGTACGAGCCGTCACCTGCGGTTACTTCAGCGTGCGTCCTCCGGCAGCAGCCGCGCCAGGGTGCGGACGGCCCGGTACTGGAGGGTTTTGATCGCGCCTTCGTTCTTTCCCATCACCCGTGCGGTCTCGGCGACGGAGAGGCCCTGCAGGAAGCGGAGCGTGACGCACTCCTGCTGCTGCGGATTGAGCCTGCGGACGGCCTCCAGCAGTGCTGCGTTGGAGAGGGACTCCAGTACCGAGTCCTCCGGGCTGCGCTCGACCTCGTTCGCGTCGAGCATCTCCCCGGTGGTCACCTCGAGCCGGAACCGGCTCGACTTGAAGTGGTCGGCGACCAGGTTGCGGGCGATGGTCACCAGCCAGGCGCCGAAGTCACGGCCCTGCCAGGTGAAGGTGCCGATGCGGCGCAGGGCGCGCAGGAACGTCTCGCTCGTCAGGTCCTCGGCGGTCGCCTTGCCGCCCACGCGGTAGTAGATGTAGCGGTAGACGGTGTCGCTGTACTGGTCGTAGAGGCGGCCGAACGCCTCGGCCTCGCCGGACTGGGCCCGCTCGACGAGGTCCATCATCCGACGGCTGTCGCTGTCCGGGGCGGCCGAGCCGGCACGGGGCGAGCGACGGGTGGTGGCGGTGCCGGAGGCTCCGCGGGAGCGCCTGCCGACGGCACCGGTGGGGACGGCGGCAGCGGTGGATTGTGCGGCACCCGCCGGTGCGCCCGTGGCCCGGTGGGCCAAGGCGTAGCGGGGGCCGGCGGGGACAGGTGGGGCGGCGGTGAGGGCGGGGACGGCGTACGCGGTGGGGACGAATGCGCGCAGCTGGTCGACAGCCGTAACGACCGTGCCACGCAGCGTAGCCAGGCCCGAGGCGTCAACCCCGACGTGTGGGTACACGGGACTCCCAGAGGCAGAGCTGTCATCACGTGCAGTACGGGACCGTTCGGCCCGGATAGGGACGAGTGGGCACCGATTGCGTCTGAGGAGAATAACGCTTCGTACAGGGAGTACTACGCCTAGTTGCTGAAATCGCCGGTTCGGTCTGTTGTGTTACGCATTGGTGTCACATCCGGCACCGAGTGTGAACGGCTCTTTGATCGCTTTGAGGTCACAACTTGTCGCATGCGTGACGACTTGTGCTCGAAGGCGGGGAGCGTGACTGGCGGGGCCGGTGGGCGGGTAGGACAGCGGAATTGCCTCACGGGTGGCTGCGTGGAGGCCTGTGCGATACGGGCCCGTGCCCACTGCGCGCGGACGGGCCGGATTCCCGAGGGGGCCCGGCTTCGCGGGGCATCACAGGGGCAGCGGCGACCGGGGCTGGGGCT
>NZ_JBOHCV010000401.1:0-7317 GCF_050698815.1 Streptomyces sp. | reverse complement strand
GGGCGGCGTCCAGCCGGGCGCGGTGCGCGGCCGTGAAGCCGTGCCGTGCGCCGTCCGGCAGCCGGTCGGGCCAGCCGAGATCCACCCGGGTCACGGAGCGGCCGGGGCCCGGCCCCGCCACAACCACCGGCCCGGCCCCCGCCTCCGGCTCCGCTTCCGCCTCCGCCACGAGCCGTTGTCCGCGCCGCAGCACGTCGTCCGGCAGCGAGACCCGGCCGCGGGCGAGGGCCACCACGTCCACACGGGCACCGAGTTCGGCCGCGAACTTCTCCAGCGCCGCCGCGTCGTCCGCCGACCGCATGTCGGTGAGCGCCACCACCACGTACCGCTCGCGCGGATAGCGGCGGTGCAGTGCGGCGATGGTGTTGCGCACCGTCCGGCCGGTCGAGAACTCGTCGTCGACCAGGACCAGCGCCCCGTCCCCGCCCAGCAGTTCAGGGTCCTCCGGCAGCAGCAGATGGGAGGTGGCGTGGCTGTGCTCCTCCTCGAACCCGCCGACCGCGTCGACCCCCGGCACCGGGCGCCGGGTCGAGTGCAGGCACGTGACACCGCCGATGCCGTCGGCGACGCTGTGGCCCAGCCCGGTGGCCGTCTCGGCGTAGCCGAGCACCACCGCACCGTCCGCGTGCGCGTCGCCCAGCAGCGCGCGCACCCGGCCGCCCAGCTGAAGCCCGACGCCGTAGACCGTCTCGGGCCGCTCCGGTACGTGCTTGCCGAGCACCTGGGAGACCAGCAGATGGGCCCGCTTGGGGTTGCGGCGGAGGGCAAGGCCCATCAGCTCGCGCAGGCCGTCGCCGGACAGCCGGACGTCCAGCCGCTCGGCCACCCACTCACCGGACCACACCACGTCGCTCATCCCGTCGCTCGTTCCGTCGCTCATTCCGCTTCGCGCTCGTCCCCGCCCGGCACCCTTCACAGTCTCTCCGAGCCCGACGCCTCGGCCCCCGCCGCGAGCAGGTCGACGAAGCCGACCCCTTCGCGGACGACCCCGAACAGTTCGGCCCGCAGCAGCGTGCGCTCGGCCCATGCCCGGTGGGGCTTCACCTCGTTCATCTTGTTCGTGTAGGCGGAGCGCACCACACCGCCCCCGCTGCGCTCCGGCCTGAGGATGTCCGTGGCGTCGCTGTACTCCTCCAGGCTGACCACCGACAGCGCGTGTACCGGCAGCACGTGTGACGGGTGGATGCAGGTCTTGCCCAGCAGCCCGTTCGCCCGGTCCAGCTCGATCTCGCGCAGCAGCCCGTCCAGGTCGTGATCGATGAGGGACGTACGCAGCTCCGCCGCCCGCCCGGTGAAGATGCTCTGCCGCAACTGGGGCTTGAACATGCGCTCCTGCGAGCGGAAGTACTCCCACACCGGACCCGTCACCGTGTAGCCGGTGCCGTCCGCGCGGCCGAGGACGTTCACCACGTCGCCGATGACGGAGGCGACGAGCTGAACATCGTAGGCGGTCATCTCGGGTGTCCGGCGCAGTCCGTACGCCGAGCAGAAATCGGTCACGCCCAGCCTCAGGGCCAGGACCCGCTCACGGTATTTGTCGACAGTGCGGGCGATGCCGGCCAGTGTCGCGGCACGGGTCTCCCTGTGCAGCAGCTCGGGCGACTCCAGCACGGGCATCGCGAACAGCCGCTGCCCGGTGGCCGATTCGGCGTCGGTCATCGCCTCCAGGAACGGAATGCCGCGCTCCTCGGTGAATTTCGGCAGCACGAACCCGGAGAGCAGCCGGGCCGCCGGCCCGAGCCGCGCCACCAGGTCCGCCAGTTGCCGGGGTTCCCGCACCCGCACGAACAGCAGCGGCACGTCCGGACGGCCGGAGCGGCCCACCGCCGGCTGCTCCAGTCGGTCCAACCGCTCCAGTTGCCGTACGAGGTTGGCCTCCGCTCCCGCGACGTCCGCGTCGTCGACGGAGTCCTCCAGGCACAGCACCATCGACATCACGCCGCGCCGGGCCTGCTTGACCACGTCGGCGGCGAGGCTGGTGCGGGTGGCTGGACTGTAGAGGGTGGCACCGAGCGCGGCGGCGAGCGTACGGGCGGGAGCGCCGGCGTCGAACTCGGCGGGTTCGTGGTGGAAGAGCGCACGCCGTACGTCAGGGGCGAAGTGCCCGAAATGCCGCATGCGTGACCCCGCTCCTCGTGATTCCCATCGATTCCCCATCGTGTGGCGCCCGGCCTGTGACGAGAACCAGCCGCTCATCGTACGTACGGGAGAGGGTCAGGAGTTCCGTTCGTGGGTGAAATTCACATTACCGCCAGGTACACGCCGTCTCCCCCGCGTTGTCGCGGAGCCCGCACGGAGGGCAGGATGAGCCCATGACGCACGCCATGGTGAAGGGTTCCAACGTCCAGCTGGAAACGGTATCGGTGCGTGCCGTCCTGTGCTGGTCCCCGGGCACGGGGGTGCCCGACGTCGACGCCTCCGCGCTGTTGCTGGACGAGGGCGGCCGGGTGCGCTCGGACGAGGACTTCATCTTCTACAACCAGCCGCGGCATCCCTCCGGGGTGGTGCGCCACCTGGGCAAGACGCGGGAGCCCGACGGACTGCGGGACTCGGTCGAGGCGGACCTCCCCGCACTCGGCGCCCACGTGGACCGGGTGCTGGTGGCCGCTTCGGCCGACGGCGGCACCTTCGCGGACGTACAAGAGCTGCGGCTGTTGCTGTACGGCGGCCCGCCCGGCAGTCCGGCCGGCGAACAGCCCCTACTGCGGTTCGACATCGAGCCGGAGACGGGCGCGGAGTCGGCGATGGTCTGCTGCGAGCTGTACCGGCGTGGGGACGGCTGGAAGTTCCGTGCGCTGGGGCAGGGTTACGACACGGGACTGGTCGGGCTGGCCACCGAGTACGGCATTTCCGTGGACGAGGGAGCGGGCCCGCCACCGGCACCCGCCGCCGGAGGGGAGGCCGGCCCGAACGCGGACGCGACCGTGCCGGCGGTCAGGGTGCCGCAGCCGCTCTCGGAGCCGGACTTCCCGGTCGCCGCACCGGCCCCGGTCCCGGCTCCGGCCGCGGCACAGTCGCCGACTCGGCCGGCCCAGCCCGTCCCCTCCGGTTACGGCTATCCGCAGCCCCCGCAGCAACCGCCCGCCACCCAGCCCGCCTACGGGTATCCGCAGCCCACCTACGGCTACCCGCAGCCGGACCCGGACTTCGCACTGCCGCCCCAAGGACCCCAGTTCCAGAACCGCTGAGGCCGTCGAGGCCGCCGCGGGCCGCGGGGACGGCCCGTCATGACTTCCCCGCCTTGTAGCCGCGGCCCCACTGCAGTCCCCAGCCGTAGAGCCGGTCCAGCTCCGCCTGGAAGCCGTACACGTACCGCACCTCACGACGGACGGTCAGCTGGCCCTTCTCGTGCTGCATGAGCAGCACCGCGCACGAGCGGGCCTGCGGTGCGCGCTGGTCGAGGTTGACCTCGACGCGTGGGCCGTTGCTGGGGAAGAGGGTGAGAACGGCGTGCGTACGGTCGAAGGCCGGGGTGCCGTCGTAGATGTAGACGAAGAAGAGCAGCCTCTTGATGCTGTCCTTGTGGTCGAGGTTGACGTAGATCGTCTCGCCGGACGGTGAGCCGAAGCGGTCGTCGCCGGTGAGTTTCACGTACGGCGGCCCGTTCCAGTCGCCGAGGAAGTTGCCCAGCGGCTGCACCACGCCCTTGCCGCCGTCGGTCAGTTCGTACATGCAGGCCAGGTCGAGGTCCACGTTGACCACACCCTGGGTGTGCGCCTGGACCACCTGCGGCTTCAGCGCCTGCAGGGGATGACGGAGGGATCCGCGCGGGCGCCCCACGCCGTCGAAGTCCGAACTCCGCATCCGCCAGGACAGGTTCACCCGCATGCTGCCGCTGTCCGCGCCTTGTTCGGTCAGGGAGACCGACGAATGACGCTTGGTCAGCTCCACCGCGTACGCCGACGGACCGCCGAACGTGTCGAACTTCGGTCCGCGCCGTCCCATGCCGGCACCGCGCCGCCAGTTCTCCCACAGGGAGACCATGCACACACCCCCCACTCGTGCCTCAACTGCCGCGGGGCGGCTCCGAGTCAGCACTCGCAGCCGCCCCGCTCAGAGCGTTCCGCAATCGGGCCGCGGTAACACCCCGAGCACGGCGCGTTCCGCGGAACCTGTGTGTCACCTGTGTCTCACACCTGGGAGGGGACCTCCGGCTTCGAGTCCTCGACGCGGTGGTTGCGCCGGACCGAGGACCAGAAGGAGGCGGCGATCAATGCGACACCGACCAGACCGGTGACCACCTCGTTGATCTGGTACCTGATGGTGATCAGCAGGATGGCGGCGAGGGCGCCGATGGCGTAGTGCGCACCGTGCTCGAGGTAGACGTAGTCCTCGAGGGTGCCCTGCCGGACCAGGTAGACGGTGAGCGACCGGACGTACATCGCACCGATGCCGAGGCCGAGCGCCATCCAGAAGATGTGGTTGGTGATGGCGAAGGCGCCGATGACGCCGTCGAAGGAGAAGGAGGCGTCCAGCACTTCGAGATAGAGGAAGACGAAGAAGGCCGCCTTGCCGGCGAGACCGATCAGGGAGGGATCCTTGCCCTCCCGTTTGGCCTCTTCCTCGGCCTCGTGCTCGCGTTCCTCCTCCTCTTCCAGCTTGTTCTCGAAGTGGCTGGAAAGGCCGTTGACGAGGAGATAGGTGATGAGACCGGCGACGCCGGACAGCAGCACCGTGGAGGACTTGTCGGCGTGCTCACCGCCGTGCTGGTGCGCCTCGACGGCGAAGGTCATCGCCGAGACCATCAGCACGATCAGGGCGATGCACACGGAGAGCATGTCCACCTTGCCGAGCTTGGCGAGCGGGCGCTCCAGCCAGGCGATCCACTTGTGCTCGCGCTCCGCGAAGATGAAGTCGAGGAAGATCATCAGCAGGAACATGCCGCCGAAGGAAGCGATGGCCGGGTGGGCGTCGGTGACCAGCTGCTCGTAGGTCTTGGGACTGTCCAGCGCCAGCTGGACGGCCTCGATGGGGCCGATCTTGGCACTGATGGCAACGATCACGACCGGGAAGACCAGCCGCATTCCGAACACCGCGATGAGGATGCCGATGGTGAGGAAGATCCGCTGCCAGAAGGCGTTCAGCTTCTTCAGCACACCGGCGTTGACGACCGCGTTGTCGAAGGACAGCGAGATCTCCAGGACGGACAGGATCGCCACCACGGCGAAGCCCTTCCACCCCCACAGGAACGCGGCAAGGGCGAATCCCCCGGCGGTGACGCCGAACGACCAGCCGAAAGTTTTCAGGACCACTGGGCTACCCAATCCGCTTTACGAAACGTTGACCCCGAAGTCTAGAGCGATGCCTCGGAGGCCCGATGCGTACCCCTGGCCAACGGCCCGGAACTTCCACTCCCCCTCATAGCGGTAGAGCTCACCGAAGATCATCGCGGTCTCGGAGGAGGCGTCCTCGGTGAGGTCGTAGCGCGCCAGCTCCTTGCCGTCGGCCTGGTCGACGACGCGGATATAGGCGTTGGTGACCTGGCCGAAGGTCTGCTGGCGGGTGTCGGCATCGTAGATGGAGACCGGGAAAACGATCTTGTCGACCTGGGCGGGCACGAGCGACAGATCCACCAGGACCGTCTCGTCGTCATCGCCGCCGGTGCCGCCGACCTGCTCGTCGCCGGTGTGCTCGACCGAACCCTCGGGGCTCTTGAGGTTGTTGTAGAAGATGAAGTGTTCGTCGCCGAGCACCCGGCCGTTCGCGCACAACAGCGCGCTGGCGTCCAGGTCGAAGGCCGCGCCTGTGGTGGAACGGGCCTGCCATCCCAGGCCGATCTGGACCTGGGTCAGGTTCGGTGCGGCCTTCGAGAGGGAGACATTTCCCCCCTTGCCGAGTGTGACGCCCATGTTCTGGTTCCTCTCCCCGGTGATGATGCCCCGGTCCGCCGCCATCACCGGCGCCGCACGCCTCCTGATGACGGAAGCCTGCGGCGCCGGTGGCTGCCGGGACCCCTCAGACGTTGACCCCGAAGTCCTGCGCGATACCGCGCAGACCCGACGCGTAGCCCTGACCGATGGCACGGAACTTCCACTCGGCGCCGCTGCGGTAGAGCTCGCCGAAGACCATCGCGGTCTCCGTCGACGCGTCCTCGCTCAGGTCGTAACGCGCCAGCTCGTTGTTGTCGGCCTGGTTCACGACGCGGATGTAGGCGTTGCGCACCTGGCCGAAGCTCTGCTGGCGGGTCTCCGCCTCGTAGATGGAGACCGGGAAGACGATCTTGTCCACGTCGGCCGGCACACCCGCGAGGTTGACCTTGACGACTTCGTCGTCCCCCTCGCCCTCACCGGTGATGTTGTCACCGGTGTGCTCGACGGAACCGTCGGGGCTCTTGAGGTTGTTGAAGAAGACGAAGTTCGCGTCGTTGCCGACCTTGCCCTCGGCGTTCGCCAGCAGGGCACTGGCGTCGAGGTCGAAGTCCGCTCCGGTGGTCGTACGGGCGTCCCAGCCCAGACCGACGATCACCGCGGTCAGGTTCGGGGCCTCCTTGGTCAGCGAGACGTTGCCGCCCTTGCTGAGGCTGACTCCCACGAGTCCTCCAGGTTTCTGTCGAACGGAGCACTGCGTGCCCCCGTATTTCGGATGCCGTCAGATCAACGACTCGATCCTAGTGAGCGGTTCCCACCGCTCACAGCGGTTCACTCAGAGGGTTTCGAGGGCTTTGAGGTACTCGTTCAGGTCGCGTGCGTCCGGCAGCCCGTTGATCACCGACCAGCGCACGACGCCCTCAGTGTCGATGATGAAAGTGCCGCGCACCGCGCAGCCCTTCTCCTCGTCGAAGACGCCGTAGGCGCGGGACGCCTCGCCGTGCGGCCAGAAGTCCGAGAGCAGCGGGTACTCCAGACCTTCCTGCTCGGCGAACACCCGGAGCGCGAAGGGCGAGTCGTTGGAGACGGCGAGCAGCTGGACGTCGTCGTTGACGAACGCGGGCAGCTCGTCGCGCAGCGCGCAGAGCTCGCCGGTGCATACACCGGTGAACGCGAAGGGGTAGAAGATCAGAACGACGTTCTTATTGCCCCGGTAGTCGGACAGCGAGACGGATTCGCCGTGCTGACTCTTCAGTGTGAAGTCCGGAGCCTTGGTGCCGACGTCGATGGCCATGGGAGGAACAGCCCCTTCTCTGGGAGACATTTCTAGACATTTCCGTGCGTCCTCTTACGGACGGGCTCGAGAGCCCTCGCCGCGGGACATCGAACAGTCTTTCACCCGTGCCGATACGGCGGGTGGGCCCCCGTCGGCCGGTTCCGGCGACGCTGTTGGTTTATTCGGGGGTTCGCGTGACGTCGGCCTTCAAGACCCGGTTGTGGTCTTGAAGGC
>NZ_JBOHCV010000400.1:0-4173 GCF_050698815.1 Streptomyces sp. | reverse complement strand
GGGCCGCGAGGGCCGCCAGTTCCGTCGTGCGTCCTGTCCCAGGGCTTCCCACCAGACCGGCGACCGAGGCCCCGCTCTCCTCGAACTGCCGGAAGGCGTCGGCGGCTTCGGCCCGGTGCACGGCCCCGCCCGCGCCGTCGGCGGCGGATGCCGCCGACGCCGACGTCAGCCGCAGCGCACCCGCCAGGTTCAGATCACGGCCGAAACCGGGCACGTTCGCCCCGTTACGGGCCAGCAGCATCCCCAGCGGACCGTCCGGTTCCAGCACCCCGGCCGCCCGCAGCGGAACCGCGAAGCCGGCCGAGCGGTGCGGCGTGTGCAGGGCGGTGCCGAGCACGGCCAGCACCGCTCCGGTGTCCGCGTCCAGGACGGGGGTGCCCGACGCCCGTCTGCTGAGGCGGAGTTCCACGGCGGCCGACTCCGGCAGCACCAGCTCCAGCGCCTCTTCGACGGCGTGGAAGCGGTCGGTGGAGGTGTACGTGACGGTGGCCGTCCCGGCCAGGTGTGCCTCGGTCCAGTGTCCGGACCGCTGGGGTGTCCGGTGCCCGGTCCGCAGATGTACCGCCGTACCCGCCGCCCGCGCACGCTCCGCACCGATGACGAAGGGTGCGACGCCGAGCCCTTCGGTACGGATGAGGGCGAGGTCCCATTCGGGGAGAGAGGTGATGTCACCGGCCTCCGCGAGATAGCTGCGTTCACCGGGCGCGTGGACGACCGCGCAGGCGAGTCCGTCCACCGCTTCGTGGGTGGTGACCACCGTGCCGAGCCCGTCGGCGACGAAGCCCGTACCGCGTGGCCGTCCGGCCAGATCACAGATCCGCACCAACGCGGGTTCCGCACCCACCGCCGACATCGCCCGAACCTTCCTGCCGCACTCCCCGTTCCCCGACGGTAGAGCGAAGTTGATCAGCAGGAACAGCCCCCGGACGAACGCGCCCCCGTCCACGCCCTCGACACACCCCGAGCGCCTGGCCATTGGAGTGAATCCGCGCCCCGGAAGGGATAACGCGGCAGCGTTCGCCGAAGGTCGGCAGGCGTCCTGGGCCCTGGGCCCCAGGGCCCAGGGCCCAGTTCGGGCTAGGCGAAGACGGCGAGGCTCTTCGCCCTGCCCTGGTGTTCCTCTACCAGGGCCACGAGACCGCCCTCGGGTCCGAAGACGGCGATCGGCGCCGCCGCTGCGAACTCCTGTGCGGGCATGTGCAGTTGCGCGCCGTTGCCGATCAGACGGGCCTGCTCGGCGTCCACGTCCCAACGGGAGAAGGCCGCCGCGGCCGCCTCACCGAGCGGCAGCAGCGACAACTCCGCGCGCCCGTCGGCCCCGTCCGCTCCGTCGACTTCCGCCTGCAACTGCTCCAGGGTGCGGGCGGAATCGAGGGCGTACGGACCCACCCGGGTACGGCGCAGCGCCGTCAGATGGCCGCCGGTGCCAAGCCCGGCACCCAGGTCGCGGGCGAGCGCGCGTACATACGTGCCGGAGGAGCAGACCACCGTGACCCGCAGATCGGTGACCGCCGTACCGTCCTCGGCCCGCTCCTCGCGCACCTCGTGCACCGTGAAGGCGGAGACGGTGACCGGGCGCGCGGCCAGGGCGACGTCCTCGCCCTCGCGCACCCGCTGGTACGCGCGTTTGCCGTCCACCTTCACCGCGCTGACCTTCGAGGGCACCTGCTCGATGCGGCCGGTGAGCCCGGCGACGGCGGCGTCGAGGGTCCCCCGGGCGATGCCGGAGGCACCCGCCGCGGCGGTGGTCGCGCCTTCCGCGTCGTCCGTCACGGTGTCCTGGCCGAGCCGGATCGTGGCGGTGTACTCCTTCTCGGTCAGGGCGAGATGGCCCAGCAGCCGGGTCGCCTTCTCGACGCCGATGACGAGCACACCGGTGGCCATCGGATCGAGCGTCCCCGCGTGTCCGACCCGCCGGGTACGGGCGATGCCGCGCAGCTTGGCGACGACGTCGTGCGAGGTGAAACCGGCGGGCTTGTCGACGATGACGAGCCCGCCGGGCCCGTTGTCCTTCTTGCGTGCCACGATTCAGGCGCTCTCGGCCTTGCCGGGCTCATCCGGCCCATCGGCCTCATCGGCCTCGCCCGGCTTGCGGTACGGGTCCACCTCGCCCGCGTAGTCCGCCCCCGAGGAGGCCTTGCGCACCTCTTCGTCCGATTCCCTGGCCCGGGCGAGGAGATCGTCGATCGTCCGGGCGTTCTCCGGCAGGGCGTCGGCGACGAAGCTGAGGCTCGGGGTGTGCTTGACGCCCGCGGCCGCACCGACCGCGGTGCGCAGCATGCCCTTGGCGCTCTCGAGCCCGGCCGCCGCGGCCTCGCGGTCCTCGTCGTCCCCGTACACCGTGTAGAAGACCGTCGCCTCCCGCAGGTCACCGGTGACCCGGGAGTCGGTGACGGTCACATGGGTGCCCAGCCGCGGGTCCTTGATCCCCCGGTGCAGCTTTTCCGCGACCACCTCACGGATGAGGTCCGCCAGCCTCTTCGCCCGCGCATTGTCGGCCACTGGTCCGTCTCCTTGCTATTCGTCATCTTCTCCGTGGAACCGCCGCCGTACCGACAGCAGCTCCACCTCCGGCCGGGCGGCGATCAGCCGCTCGCACCGGTCGAGTACGTCCGTCACATGCGCCGCGTCCCCCGACACCGCCGCCAGGCCGATCCTGGTCCGGCGGTACAGATCCTGCTCGGCCACCTCCGCCACGCTCACCGCGTACTTGCGCTGCAGCTCAGCGACGATCGGACGGACGACGGAGCGCTTCTGCTTCAGCGAATGTACGTCGCCCAGCAGCAGGTCGATGGAAAGAGTCCCCACATACACGGGGCGATCGTACGCGCAACGGCCGGGGCCGATCGACGGAGTTTCCGCTCCGCCGACCGGCCCCTGACCAGCTCACAGGTTCAGCAACGCCACGGCGTCAGCCGCGCGGCTTCTCCCGCATCTCGTACGTCGCGATGACGTCGTCGACCTTGATGTCGTTGTAGCCGCCGAGGTTGATACCACCCTCGAAGCCGTCACGGATCTCGGTGACGTCGTCCTTGAAGCGGCGCAGGCCCTCGATGTTGAGGTTCTCCGCCACGACCTTGCCGTCGCGCAGCAGCCGGGCCTTGGTGTTCCGCTTGACCTCGCCGGACCGGACGAGGACACCGGCGATGTTGCCGAGCTTGGAGGAGCGGAAGACCTCGCGGATCTCCGCCGTGCCGAGCTCGATCTCCTCGTAGATCGGCTTGAGCATGCCCTTGAGCGCCGCTTCGATCTCCTCGATGACCTGGTAGATCACCGAGTAGTAGCGGACGTCCACGCCTTCGCGGTCGGCCATCTGCGTCGCGCGCCCTTCGGCGCGGACGTTGAAGCCGATGACGATGGCGTCGGAGCCGGTCGCCAGGTCGATGTCGGTCTCGGTGACCGCACCGACGCCGCGGTGCAGGATGCGCAGGTCGACCTCTTCGCCGACGTCCAGCTGCAGCAGCGAGGACTCCAGGGCCTCGACCGAACCGGAGGCGTCGCCCTTGATGATGAGGTTGAGGTTCTGCACCTGGCCGGCCTTGAGCACCTTGTCCAGGTCCTCCAGCGAGACCCGGCGGGTCCGCTTGGCGAACGCGGCGTTGCGCTCGCGGGCGGCGCGCTTCTCGGCGATCTGACGGGCCGTACGGTCCTCGTCGACCACCAGGAAGTTGTCACCCGCGCCCGGGACGTTGGTGAGACCGAGCACCAGGACGGGGGTCGAGGGACCCGCCTCCTTGATGTGCTCACCCTTGTCGTCGAGCATCGCGCGGACCCTGCCGTAGGCGTCGCCCACGACCATGGTGTCGCCGACCTGGAGCGTGCCGCGCTGCACGAGCACGGTCGCGACGGCGCCGCGGCCGCGGTCGAGGTGCGCCTCGATCGCGATGCCCTGCGCGTCCTGCTCCGGGTTGGCCCGCAGGTCGAGTGCGGCGTCCGCGGTCAGCACGACCGCTTCGAGCAGCGCCTCGATGTTCTCGCCCTGCTTGGCGGAGATGTCGACGAACATGGTGTCGCCGCCGTACTCCTCGGCCACCAGGCCGTACTCCGTCAGCTGACCGCGCACCTTGGTCGGGTCGGCACCCTCGACGTCGATCTTGTTGACCGCGACCACGATCGGCACGTCGGCCGCCTTGGCGTGGTTCAGCGCCTCGATCGTCTGCGGCATGACGCCGT
>NZ_JBOHCV010000399.1:0-12086 GCF_050698815.1 Streptomyces sp. | reverse complement strand
GGCTCCGGAGCCGGTGAGCGCCTCGGCACCGGCAGCCGGCCGCGGCGCGGGTACGGGCGCCGTCAGCAGACCCACGTCGGCGGGGCCGGAAGGCTCGGGCGCCGGGTGCGCGGCGGACGCCGCCGCGGCTGAGACGGCGGCACTCTGGTCGCTCGTACAGTCCTCGACGAGGGGACCCTCCTCCGCGAACTCGTAGCCACCGCGCGCACAGCGCTCCGTCCGGCAGCGGCGCAGCGTCGTGCGGCAGCCGTCGATGATGTGGAAGCCGTATCCCTGCGAGCCGGTGACCCGGCAGCCGTCGAAGGTGCCGCGGCCCTGCGCGGAGACGTAGAAGCCGGCCTCCCCGGGTGAGGTGACCGTGCAGCGCTCGATCTGCGGGTCCGCTCCCTTGGTGACGATGAAGCCCGTGGCGACGCCGTCGACCGTGCAGTTGGCGAGTGTGCCGCCGCTGCCGTGGTCGCGGAACCACGCGCCGGTGGCCGCCTCCCGGATGCGGCAGTCGTCCAGCGCCACGGTCGCGCCGTCGCTGACCGAGACCGCCGTGCCGCGCACCTGGGACAGGTCACTGTCGACGACGTCCGCGCGGGAGCCCCGGTCGAGTACGAACAGGGCGTCGGGCACGTCCCGCACCCGGCAGGAGTCGAGCACGGCGGTAGCGCCGTCGCTGACCCAGACGGCCGGATAGTCGCCCGTACTCTCATGGATCTCACAGCTGTTGGCGTCCACCCGGGTGCCGGGGTCCCACACCGACAGCCCGTTGCGGCCGAAGCGGCGGACCGTGGAACGGGTGAGCGTGAGCACCGAGCGGGAGCGCAGGTCGACGGCGTTCTCGGGGACGTCGTGGATGTCGCAGTCGGCGAGCGTGAGTACGGCGTCGGTGTCCAGAGTGACGCCGTCGGCCGAGGTGCGGTGCACCCGGCAGTCGGTGAAGTGGCCGGTGGCGCGGGAGACGACCTGCACGCCGCTGCCCTTGATCTCGTAGATCTCGCACCCCACGGCCTCCGCCGCACTGCCCTCGCCGTGCAGCGAGAGCCCGGCGCCGGACGCGTGATGCACCCGGCATCGCTCCAGCCTCGGATGGGCGCCGTCGCGCACCGAGATGCCCGGCTGCCCGGCCGCGACGACCTCGCACTCCTCGTACACACCGCCCGCGCCGCCGGTGACGCTGATGCCGATCCCGGCGGGATTGTCCACGGTGCAGCGGCGCACCGTGGGACGGGCGCCGCCGCGTACCTCGATGCCGGACGCCGAACGCGTCATCACCCGCAGCCCCGTCAGCTCCGGGGCGCCGTCCTCCACCAGCAGCGCCGGCGCGGCGGCGTCCTGGCCCTCGATCTGCAGATCCTGGATCACGGCCGAGGACCGTACGGTCAGCGCGACCCCGTCGACCGGGGCGATCCGCACCGAGCCGCTCCCCGCCCGTTCGGGCCCGCGCAGGGTGACGGTGCGCTCCAGGACCAGGTTCTCCCGGTACGTGCCGGGCGCGACGGTGAGCACGTCGCCGTCGGTCGCCACCTCCAGGGCCGCGGCGAGCGAGGCGTACTCTCCCGTGCGGCGCCGCCACCGCGACGTACCGGTGTGCGTCACCTGCACCGAGCCCTGTGCTGCTGCTGGCATGGACAGCCGTGCCCCAACCTCGAAGGTACTTGTGGCGCGTCGACACGCGCACTCGAGAGGCACCACCGTAGCGCGCGCCGGACTTGACGCGAGCACGCGTCCGGACTCCGGGCGCCCGCCGGGGCCGCCGGCCACCCGGCTCCGCACCGGCGGGGCAGGTCAGTTGGTGGAGCCGGTACGTCCCCAGTCCGGGCCGATCCGGTCCCACTCCGCGTCCCACAGCGCGTACCGGCGCCGCAGCAACTGCCGTACGGTCAGACGCCGTCCGGCCTCCACGCCCACCGCCGCCGTCGCGCCCAGGGCCAGTCCGGCGAGGGCGGCGTAGGAGGACGCGGTCCGCGGGGTCATGGGGCGGGCGGCGACCCGGCCCCGTTCGTCGGTCCAGAGACGGAAACGGTCACCCTGCCGTACCCGCCGCTCCGTACCGATCGTGCTCCGGTGGCTGCTGCCGTCGGGGCCCGCCCACAGGGCGACCACGTGACGGCGGCCGGTGTGCTGCCCCGCGGACTCCGGATCGGCGTCCAGCGGCTCCCGCGTCCGCACCGACTCGGCCCTCGCCCACACCTGGTGGCGGGTCAGCCGCTCCTCGTGCGCGCTGCGCAGCAGCGCGTCCTGCGCGACGCCGGCACCGAGCCAGCCCACGAGCGGGGCGCCGACGACGATCAGTACGACGGCACCGAGTGCCAGCAACCCTTCGCGGCTGTCGCTGCGACGGCGCAGCGGATTGCCGCGCCAGCGCCACAGGCCGACGATCGAGCGCATCATTTCCTACCCCCTCTCCCCGAACGTACGTACCTCATGGCGTGCGGCACATGCGTGAGAGGGGGCGCAAAGAGAGCGAAATCACCGGAACGTGGTCAGCGCCCCGGACCGGCTTCGGGTCCCCTCGTGGAAGCGACCTTACTCCGCCCGGCCGAGCCCTGAGCCGTCGGGGTGTGCGCCGGGACGGTGCACCGGGTGACACCGGCATGCGCCTCCCGCTCCCGGCGTCGCGCAAAGTGACGAATCGAGGAGCATGGTCACGGAGAGTGCCCGAAGTGGCAGGGCGAGTCGTCGGTTACCCCAGGCCGTCGGGCGCCATTCCCGAGGGTGGCGCCTCTTTTGAGCGATTGCCGGTGATCGCCGCCCCGGCTAGTTTCGTGGCCGCAGCGAGCGAATTGTCGGCGGCGGTACGGAGATTGGCGGTTTCTCAATGGCGACTGCGGTAGAACGTAATTCTGGTGACGAGGACGCTGTGGAACAGGCGCAGCTGAGCCTTGCCACCGCTGCCGCGCGGAATTTGACGACCACCACCAAGACACCCCCGCAGATGCAGGGAATCACTTCCCGATGGCTGCTGAAGGTGCTGCCCTGGATGGAGGTCTCTGGCGGCGCCTTCCGGGTGAACCGGCGGCTCACGCACACGCTGGGCGACGGCCGGGTGGAGTTCACCACGACCGGAGCGGAGGTCCGCGTCGTCCCCCTGGAGCTGACCGAACTGCCCATGCTGCGCGGATACCAGGACCGCGCGGTGCTCGAAACGCTCGCGAACCGCTGCGACCAGCGGGACTTCGGACCGGGCGAGACGATCGTCGAGGCCGGCCGCGCCGCCGACGAGCTGGTGCTGGTCGCGCACGGCAAGCTGAGCAAGACCGGCGCGGGCAAGTACGGCGGGGAGACCGGCCTCGGCGTGCTGGCCGACGGCGACCACATCGGCGCCGAGTGGCTGACCGGTGAGCGGGGGGAGTGGGGCGTCACCCTCACCTCGCTGACCAGTGGCACCGTGCTCATCCTCGCGCGCCAGTCCTTCGAGGCGGTGCTCGGCCGGTCCGAGAGTCTCCGCGCACATCTGGAGTCGGCGCGTACCGCGGGCGAGGCCCGGCGCACCGCCGACGGCGAGTCGGCCATCGACCTGGCCGCCGGCCACGTCGGCGAGGCAACGCTGCCGGGCACCTTCGTCGACTACGACCTGGCGCCGCGCGAGTACGAACTGAGTGTCGCGCAGACCGTGCTGCGGGTGCACAGCCGGGTCGCCGACCTCTACAACCACCCGATGAACCAGGTGGAGGAGCAGCTTCGGCTGACCATCGAGGCCCTGCGCGAGCGGCAGGAGCACGAGCTCGTCAACAACCGCGACTTCGGGCTGCTGCACAACGCCGGCATGAAGCACCGCGTGCACACCCGGTCCGGCCCGCCCACCCCCGACGACCTCGACGAACTCCTGGCCACAGTCTGGAAGGAGCCCAGCGTCGTACTCGCCCACCCTCGGGCGATCGCCGCCATCGGCCGCGAGTGCAGCAGCCGCGGCATCTATCCGCCCAGCGTCGAACTCGATGGTCACCGGGTGCCCGCCTGGCGCGGGGTGCCCATCCTCCCCTGCGACAAGATCCCGGTCGGGGACGCCGGTACCACCTCGGTGCTCGCGATGCGTACGGGCGAAAAGGCGCAGGGCGTCGTGGGCCTGCACCAGACGGGAATCCCCGACGAATACCAGCCCGGCCTCTCTGTCCGTTTCATGGGCATCAACGAAAAGGCCGTCATCTCCTACCTGGTGAGTGCGTATTATTCGGCCGCCGTGCTGGTGCCGGACGCACTCGGAATCCTTGAGGACGTCGAAATCGGGCAGTGACATGCCGCTGCGAGAGCAGTCGCCGGAATTGACCTCAGCCCCCGCACGGAAGGTCCTCGCTCCATGACTCCGCACCCCTCGACGCCCTACGGAACGTCCCCCGAAGCGACCCCCGGCCTCAGCCTCAGCACCGTCGCCGCACGCAAACTGGCCGGCACCACCAAGACACCCCCGCAGATGCAGGGGATCTCTCCCCGCTGGCTGCTCAAAGTGCTGCCCTGGGTCGAGACCACCGGCGGGGCCTTCCGCGTGAACCGGCGGCTCACCCACACCCTGGGCGACGGCCGGATCGAGTTCGTCTCCACCGGCGCGGACGTCCGTGTCATCCCCGCCGAGCTGCGCGAGATCCCGATGCTGCGCGGCCTCACGGACGACACGGCTCTCGCGGCCCTCGCCGAGCGCTTCGAGCAGCGGGAGTACGCCGCCGGAGACACCCTTGCCACGCGGGGCGAGGCGGCCGTCGAGCTCCTCCTCATCGCGCACGGCAAGGTGCGCAAGACGGGCAGCGGCAAGTACGGGGACGACGTGGCCCTCGGCATCCTGGCCGACGGCGATCACACCGGTGCGGCGGCGCTCACCCCGGACGCCGGCGCCTGGCGCCACTCCGTCCAGGCAGTCACCCGCTGCACCGTTCTCGCCCTGCGCGCCGAGGACTTCCGTACGGTCGCCGACCGGTCACCCGCGCTGCGCTCCTACCTCGACGGCTTCCTCTCCCGTGCCGTCCCGCGGCAGAACCGGCGCGGCGAGGCGGAGATCGAGCTCGCCGCGGGCCACGTCGGCGAGGCGAGGCTGCCGGGCACCTTCGCCGACTACGAACTCAGCCCGCGCGAGTACGAACTGAGCGTCGCGCAGACCGTGTTGCGGGTGCACAGCCGGGTCGCCGACATCTACAACGAGCCGATGAACCAGGTGGCGGAGCAGCTTCGGCTGACCGTCGAGGCGTTGCGTGAGCGGCAGGAGCACGAGCTGGTCAACAACCGCGACTTCGGGCTGCTGCACAACGCCGACCTCAAGCAGCGCATCCACACCCGGTCGGGTCCGCCGACCCCCGACGACCTGGACGAGCTGATCTCCCGCCGCCGCAAGACCCAGTACCTGCTCGCCCACCCTCGGGCGATCGCCGCCATCGGCCGCGAGTGCAGCAGTCGTGGCATCTACCCGCCGGAGACCGAACTTCAGGGCGTCTCCGTGCGCACCTGGCGCGGCATCCCGCTGCTGCCCTGCGACAAGATCCCGGTCCACGCCGACGGCACCAGCTCCGTACTGGCGATGCGTACCGGCCAGGAGAACCAGGGTGTGGTCGGCCTGCACCAGACCGGCATCCCCGACGAGATCCAGCCGGGCATGAACGTCCGCTTCATGGGCATCGACGACAAGGCCCTGATCTCCTACCTCGTCAGTGCCTACTTCTCCGCGGCCGTACTGGTGCCCGACGCGCTCGGCGTCCTGGAGGACGTGGAGGTCTAGTTTCGGCCAGGCGTCGGCCGGAGGGCTCGGACGTGGACGTGGAGGTGTAGGTGGACCACGTCCAGTCCGCGACCTCCGGCAGATCCGTGCCGTGTCGCGACCCGGCACGTGCGCGGCGTTGCCTGCCGCCGCGGTGAGCGGGACGATGGCGGTGTGCTGAATCCATGGCTGGCGCTGGAAGCGGGAGCCGACGCGGCCGAGCGGACCGGTCAGGTACGGCGCGCCCACGAGGAGTTCGTGACCGGGGGCGCGATCGGCACGCTGGTACGCGACGTGGTCGCCGATTCCTGGCGGCGCTGCGCCGGGGCCGCCGTCGAGCCGGAGAGTTTGGCCCGCATCGATCTCGCCGATGCCGACCTCGCCGCCTACCGTGCCGCCCATCCGCTCGCCCGTCTCATGCCGGTCTTCCGTGAACTGCTGGGCACGGTCGCCGACGACGGCGCCCACCTGCTCTCCGTCTGCGACGAGACCGGCCGGATGCTGTGGGTGGAGGGTCACCCCCAAGTGCGGCGCCACGCCGAGCGGATGAACTTCGTCCCCGGGGCCCGGTGGTCCGAGCGCTACATCGGCACCAACGCCCCCGGCACCGCGCTCGCCGTGGACCATGCCGTGCAGATCTTCACCGCCGAGCACTACTGCCGCCCCGTACAGGCCTGGACCTGCGCCGCGGCGCCCGTCCACGATCCGCGCACCCGCCGTCTGATCGGTGCCGTCGACATCACCGGTGGCGATCACCTCGCCTCTCCCCAGAGCCTCGCCCTCGTCCAGGCCACCGCCCGCGCCGCCGAGGCCTACCTTGCCGAACTGACGTCCGCGCCGGACGCCTCTGCGGGCGGCGCACCGGTGCTCAGCGCGCTCGGCCGAGACGAGGCGCTGCTGCAGACCGGAGGTGGCGCACCGCTGCGCCTGGGCCGCCGGCACAGCGAGATCATGCTGCTGCTGGCCGCCCATCCCGAGGGCCTCACCGGCGACCGGCTCGGCCTGGAGCTCTACGGGGAGCGCGCCGTCACCCCGGTCACCCTCCGCGCCGAACTCTCCCGGCTGCGCGGCCTGCTGGGGCCGCTGCTCGACTCCCGCCCGTACCGGCTGCGGCAGCCGCCGCGTACCGACCACGTCGCCGTACTCGACGCCCTCGCCGCCGGTGACCTGCCCGCCGCCTTGGCCGCCTACCGTGGCCCGCTGCTGCCGCTCTCCGAGGCCCCCGGGGTGATGCGGCTGCGACGGCAGCTGGAGGACCGGCTGCGTCACGCACTGCTGGCCGGCCGCGACCCCGTGCTGCTGGAGGAATGGGTGCGGGCCCCTTGGGGAGAGGACGACCTGGAGATGTGGGAAGCACTGCTGGCCGGCCGGCCCGCGCGCGACCCGCTGCGGGTCGCCTTCGCCTCCCGGGTACGCGAACTGCGCCGCGCCTACGGGCTCCACGACGCGGTGACTTCGCCTGCCCGCCCGCACGTTGCGGACCCGCGCCGGTACGCAACGTATCCGCAACGTTCCCGTCCCTAGTGTCTCCGGCAGATCGTGCCCGCCCACCGATGAGGCGGGCCGCCCGCAGTCAGGGGAGGCCAGCAAGATGAGCCGCTACGCCGCGCCCGGGTCCGATGGGGCCGTCATGAACTACCAGTCGCGCTACGACCACTGGATCGGGGGCGCCTACGTCGCCCCCAAGCAGGGCGGCTACTTCGAGAACCCCACACCGGTCACCGGAGCGTCCTTCACCGAGATCGCCCGCGGCACGGCCGATGACGTGGAACGCGCCATCGACGCCGCGCACGAGGCGGCCGGCGACTGGGGACGCCTGCCCGCCGCCGAACGCGCGGCGGTGCTGAACCGGATCGCCCAGCGGATGGAGGAGCACCTCGAAGAACTCGCCGTCGCCGAGAGCTGGGAGAACGGCAAGCCGGTACGGGAGGCACTGGCCGCCGACATCCCCCTGGCCATCGACCACTTCCGCTACTTCGCCGGCGTCCTGCGCGCTCAGGAGGGCTCCCTCTCCGAGATCGACGAGGACACCGTCGCCTACCACTTCCACGAGCCGCTGGGCGTCGTGGCCCAGATCATCCCGTGGAACTTCCCGATCCTGATGGCGGCCTGGAAGCTCGCCCCGGCGCTCGCGGCGGGTAACGCCGTCGTACTCAAACCGGCCGAACAGACGCCGGCCTCCATCCACTTCTGGATGAGCCTGGTCGCCGACCTGCTGCCGCCGGGCGTCGTCAACATCGTCAACGGCTTCGGCGCGGAGGCCGGCAAGCCGCTGGCCAGCAGCCCGCGGGTGGCGAAGGTCGCCTTCACGGGCGAGACCACCACGGGCCGCCTGATCATGCAGTACGCCTCGGAGAACCTCAAGCCCGTCACCCTCGAACTCGGCGGCAAGAGCCCCAACCTCTTCTTCGACGACGTCTCGGACGCGAACGACGACTTCCTCGACAAGGCGCTCGAGGGCTTCACCATGTTCGCCCTCAACCAGGGCGAGGTCTGCACCTGTCCGTCCCGTGCCCTCATCCAGCGGGGCCACTACCGCGACTTCCTGGACGCGGGCATCGCCCGCACCGAAAAGATCGTTCAGGGCCACCCGCTGGACACCGACACCATGGTGGGCGCACAGGCCTCCAACGACCAGCTGGAGAAGATCCTCTCCTACCTCGACATCGGCCGGCAGGAAGGCGCCCGTGTGCTCACCGGCGGACAACGCGCCGAACTGGGAGGGGAGTTGGAGGGCGGCTTCTACGTCCGGCCGACCATCCTGGAGGGCGTCAACCAGATGCGGGTCTTCCAGGAGGAGATCTTCGGCCCGGTCGTCGCCGTCACCGGCTTCTCCGACTTCGCCGACGCGGTCGAGACCGCCAACGACACTCTCTACGGACTGGGCGCCGGGGTCTGGACCCGCGACGGCAGCACCGCCTACCGCGCGGGACGTGCCATCCAGGCCGGGCGGGTGTGGACCAACTGCTACCACGCCTACCCGGCGCACGCCGCATTCGGCGGCTACAAGCAGTCGGGCATCGGAAGGGAGAACCACCGGATGATGCTCGACCACTACCAGCAGACCAAGAACCTGCTGGTGAGCTACGCGCCGAAGAAGCTCGGATTCTTCTGATGGCGCCCGAACGCGTCGCCCTCACCGACGGGGCCGCCGCGATGGTCCGCCGGCTGACGGACCAGCACGGGCCCTTGATGTTCCACCAGTCCGGCGGCTGCTGCGACGGCAGCTCACCGATGTGCTACCAGCTGGGCGAGCTGCGTACGGGCGACTCTGACGTCCTCCTGGGCGAGCTGGCCGTCGACGGCGTCGAGATGCCGGTGCCGTTCTGGATGTCCGCGAGCCAGTTCGGGTACTGGAGCCACACCCACCTCACGGTGGACGTGGTGCCGGGCCGTGGCAGCGGGTTCTCGCTGGAGGCACCCGAGGGCGTGCGCTTCCTGATCCGCTCACGGCTGATGGAAGAGGCCACGCCCAGGACCGACTAGCCGAGCACCTCGAAGGAGTCTCCGCTGCGCATCCTGCCCGTTCGCTCGGGGATCAGATTCTGGCCGAAGACCAGCTGGTCGCCGAAGCGACGGTGGCGGGCCAGGGTGCGCAGCGGCTCCTTGCCTCGCTCCGCCGTGCGCTGGTCGGTGGTGGTCACCACGCAACGGCCGCACGGCTTCGCCACCCGGAAGACGGCCTCGCCGATGCGCACGCGGTGCCAGGCGTCCTCGGCCCAGGGTGCGGTGCCCTCGATGACCACACCGGGGCGGAAGCGGTTCATCGGCAGCGGGCCCTCATCCGCGTGATCCCCCTGCGCGATCAGCGAGTTGAGCGCGTTCAGCGAGGAGATGGTGGTCAGCAGGAGCGGGAAGCCGTCGGCGAAGGAGACCGTCTCGTGCGCACGCGCGTACTCCGGGTCGATCTGCCGCCGCCGCTCCGGCGCGTCCAGATGCACCAACCGTGTCTCGGTGCCCAGATAGCCTGAGAACCACGCGCTCGCCTCCGCGGCCGCCGGGACCGCCTCCACCTTGCTCCGCCAGACCCGCACCGGAACGGTGTCGAGACCCGGCGATTCCGGCGATTCCGCCGACGGCACCGCGACCTCCAGCGGCCCCCTCCCCGGGGCCGCCAGCCGGATGCCGCCTCCGGGCAGTGGTTCGGCCGAAGCGAGCGCCAGGCGTGGCTGCTCGCGCTGTGTCACCTGCTCTCCGGCGGGGGTGGTCAGCAACCAGCGGCGGTCGGCCGCCGGCCCCCACGGCTCGACCATGAGCTCCTCGCGTGCCGTGCCCGCCAGTGCCTTCACCGGGTAGAGATGGAGGGTGGCCACTCTCGGAGTCGTCATGCCGCCATCCTGCCAGCCGGCACGGCCGGTTGAGCTGTCGGTCAGTAGCCGCGACCGGGGTAGGGCTGGCCGCCGTAAGGATCCTCGTACGCGCTCGGCCGTCGCGGGGCGGGCGGACGGGGCGCGACCGGTGCGACCGGACGCATCTGCTGCTGCGGATGAGCCTGCTGCTGCCCCTGCTGCTGCGGGTACTGCCGGGGGTCCGGGTAACCGCGCTGCGGGGGAGCCTGCTGCGGGATGTACGGCGCCGGGGCCTGCTGCAGCGGAGCGGACTGCAGCGGCGCGGGCTGCGCCATACCGGGCTGTCCCATACCGGGCGGCACCGGCTGCGGCCCCATGGCGCCGGGATATCCCTGCGGCGGCGTGTGCTGCTGCTGATAGCTCGGCCCGGCGGGGAGAGCGGGACGCGCGGGCGGCAGGGCGGGGAGGGAACCGATGGGTTCGTACGCCGAGGGGACCCGGATGGGAGCGATCTGTGGCGTGCCCCGCTCGTTGACGAGCATGTCGTAGATCGGGGTGTCCGGGTAGGACGGTGCAGCGTAGTAGCCGCCATGGGAGTAGCGGGGGGAGGTCATGCCCATAAGGTAAGCCCAAAATGTGGCCGTTGGGGACCCCGGTCAAGGGGCCGTTTCGTGGGCTTGCGGTGACCCCATGTCACCTATCCGAGCGAAACCGAGGAAAACGGTCACGAAGGGGTGTTGAGATCCTGTAAAGAGATGCGTCAGCCGCCGGTACGTCCGGTATTCGGGGTGCAATGGACCGGTTGCCCGATCGGCGGGTCGCCACGATGGGCCGGGACGGTGGGCCACCGGAACGAAGGGGAGACGAGGGGGAGTGACATGACGATGCACAAGGGCACCAACGTCCCGGTCACCGCGGCGTCCGTACGGATCGAACTGGGCCGGCGCTCCGGGCCGGGCGTCCCCGACGTGGACGCCTCGGCGCTGCTGCTGACCGCCGGAAAGGTCCGCTCGGACGGCGACTTCGTCTTCTACAACCAGCCCGTCCACACCTCCGGTGCCGTACGCCATGACGGCAAGCACTCCGAAGGCGCCGAGGTCATCGACGTGCTGAACGCCGACCTCGACCGCCTCGAGCCGGACGTCGACCGGATCGTGATCGCCGCCTCCGCCCAGGAGGGGACCTTCGCGCAGGTGGCGGGGTTGTGTGTACGGGTGCTGGACGCGGCCGGCGGAGCCGAGCTCGCCCGCTTCGAGTCCGCGGACGCAACGGTGGAGACGGCCTTCGTCCTCGGTGAGCTCTACCGCAGGCAGGGCGGCTGGAAGTTCCGCGCGGTCGGGCAGGGCTACCGGAGCGGACTGGCCGGTCTGGCGACGGACTTCGGTATCAGTGTCGACGAACCGGAATCGGTGCGAGAGCCAGCGCCCGTCTCGCCGCCCGCTCCCCCCGGTGCGCCTCAACCACCCCCGCACACCTCCGCGCCGGCTCGGCTGAGCAAGGTCACGCTGACCAAGGAGGCGCCCGCGGTATCCCTGACCAAGCAGGGCGGCACCTCCGGTGTCATGCGCGTCAACCTCAGCTGGCAGGTGCACAAACAGTTCTCCGGCTGGGGCAGGAAGCTCGGCAAGGTCATGGCCGCTCACTCAGACCTGGACCTGGACCTGTGCGCGCTGTACGAACTCGCCGACGGCCGCAAGGGCGTGGTCCAGGCCCTCGGCAACGCCTTCGGCGCCCTGCACCAGCCGCCCTTCATCCACCTCGACGGCGACGACCGTACGGGCGCCCGCGAGAGCGGTGAGAACCTCACCGTCAACCTCGACCACGCCAAGGACCTGCGGCGGATCCTCATCTTCGTCACCATCTACGAAGGGGCCCGCAGCTTCGCGAGCGTCAACGGCACCGTCACGCTCCAGCCCCAGCACGGTGCCCCGGTCGACTTCGCCCTCGACGAATGCACCGTGCCCTCCAACGTCTGTGCGCTGGCGCTCATCACCAACCAGGGCGGCGACCTCGTCGTCCAGCGTGAGGCCCGCTATCTGGTGACGCAGCGCGGCAGCAGCCCCCAGCGCACGGCCGACGCGGCGTACGGCTGGGGCATGCAGTGGACGCCCGGCCGCAAGTGAGCC
>NZ_JBOHCV010000398.1:0-3159 GCF_050698815.1 Streptomyces sp. | reverse complement strand
GGGCTGGTCCGGCTGCTGCTGGCCGCCGCCGCCGCCGCCGCCGCGGGCTGGGGCGTTGCCCGGCTCGTGCCCGAACCGCTGGCCGCCGCCGCGGTCTGCGGCGTGATCGTGCTCGTCGTCTTCGCGTTCGCGGCCCATCTCCTGCGGGCCCCGGAAGTACCCGTGCTGTTCGCCATCCTCAAACGAAGGCTCGCCCATGCCCACTGACTCGCGTACCCGGATCCCCACGCTGCCCCTCCCCCAGCACCGGCCCCGGCGCTCCGTGCCCGCACCCGCCGCAGCGCGCACGCCCGTCCCCGCACCCGCCGCCGCACCCGTGAGCACGAAGCGCAGGCGGCCGCCCTGGGTGCTGATGTACCACTCGGTCTCCAGCTGCACCGACGATCCGTACCGGATCACCGTCGCCCCGTACCGGCTGGACCGGCAGCTCCGGTGGCTGTGCGACCGCGGCCTGACGGGCGTGAGCGTCGGCGAGCTGCTGCGTGCCCGCGCCGCCGGGCGCGGCGCCGGACTCGTCGGGCTGACCTTCGACGACGGCTACGCCGACTTCGTCGACACCGCCCTGCCGCTGCTGCGCCGGCACGGCTGCACCGCGACCGTCTTCGTGCTGCCCGGCAGGCTGGGCGGCGACAACGCCTGGGACGAACAGGGCCCGCGCAAGCCGCTGCTGAGCGCGGACGGCATCCGCACGGCGGCGGCCGAGGGGATGGAGGTCGGCTCGCACGGCCTGCTGCACACGGACCTGACCACCGCCGACGACGCCACTCTGGAACGGGAGACCAGGCACAGCCGCACCCTGCTCGCCGACATCACCGGCACCGCGCCCGAGGGCTTCTGCTACCCGTACGGAACGATCGACACCCGCGCCGTCGACGCCGTACGCGCCGCCGGGTACGGCTACGCCTGCGCCATCGACCCCGGCGCCCTCACGGGCGTACACGCCCTGCCCCGGGTGCACATCGACGCGTCCGACACCTCCCTGCGGCTGTCCGTGAAACGGGTGCTGCACCCGCTGCGCCGCAAGCCGCTGCCCGGCGGCGCACGATGAAGGTGCTGCACATCATCACCGGGCTGGGAGTGGGCGGCGCGGAGCAGCAGCTGCGCCTGCTGCTCCGCCAGCTCCCGGTGCGCTGCGACGTCATCACCCTCACCGCGCCCGGCACCGTGGCCGCGGGCATCCGGGCCGACGGCACCCGGGTCACCCACGTGGGCATGACCGGCAACCTCGATCTGACGGTCATGCCGCTGCTGGTCCACCTGATCCGCGAAGGCGGCTACGACGTCGTCCACACCCACCTGTACCGCGCCTGCCTGTACGGCCGGATCGCCGCCCGGCTGGCGGGCGTACGCACGATCGTCGCCACCGAACACTCCCTCGGCGAGGACACCATCGAGGGCCGCCCCCTCACCCTGGGCGTCCGCGCGCTCTACCTGGCCGCCGAACGGCTCGGCTGCGCCACGGTGGCCGTGTCGAACACCGTCGCGCAGCGGCTGCGGCGCTGGGGCGTACGCGCGCGACGGCTGCACATCGTGCCCAACGGCATCGACGCCCGCCGCTTCCGCTTCGACCCCGCCGCGCGCACCGCCGCCCGTGCCCGGCTGGGGATTCCGGCCGACGCCTTCGTGGCGGGCGGCGTGGGAAGACTGGTGCCGGGCAAGCACTTCGAGACGCTCGTGCAGGCCGTGGCCCAACTGCCCGACGCGCGGCTGCTGCTGGCGGGCGACGGACCGGAGCGGGAGGCGCTGGCGGCGACGGCGGACACGCTCGGCGCGCTCGACCGCGTCCATTTCCTGGGCGAGTGCGACGGGGTCGTCGCACCGGCGGGGGGCGACGGGCTGGAGATCCCGGACGTGCTGGCCGCCATGGACGTCTTCGTGTCGCCGTCCGCCGAGGAGTCCTTCGGACTGGCGATGCTCGAAGCACTCGCCGCCGGACTGCCGGTCCTGTACGTCACCTGTCCCGCCATCGACGACCTGCCGCCCGCGGAAGCGCCGGGCGCCCGCCGGATCAGCACCAGCGCGGCCGAACTCGCCGTCGTGCTGCGCGAGTACCGCGACGCGGGGGCCGCCCGGCTGCCCGTACCGCCCGTCGTGGACCACTACGACATCGCCCGCAGCGCCGAGCGGCTGCTGGCCGTCTACCACGCGGTGACCGGCACGACACCGCTGCCCGCACCCGCCCCGACCGCCGTCTCCGTGCCGGTTTCCGCACCTGCCACGGACCCGGCCCCCGCACCGGAACCTCAGCCCATCCCCCTGGCAACCCCCTGACAACGAAATGAGTTCTGTCATGCCCAAGGCCGCACAGGGAGCAGCCAAGTCCCGGACCGCGCGCACCACCCGACCGGCGCGCGGCAGCGATGCCGCTACCACCAGCACACCGCGCACCAACGTCACCGGCACCTTCGCCGGCACGGGCTCACGCACCGGTTCCGCCGCCGGTACGAAGCCGCCCGCCACGAAGCCGCCGTCCCCGACACCGCCGTCGACCGGCAGCGCCGGAAGCACCGGCACCGCCGCCAAAACCGCCGACACCGATGACAAGGCCCCCTCCACGACCGCCCGCACCACCCGCACCCCCGCCCCGAGCGCGTTCCGCCGCCCGGCGGAATGGCTGCGCCGGGCGCCCGGCTGGTGGCCGGTGCCGCTGTGCCTCGTCCTGGGCAGCGTCGGCGGTGCGGTCTACGCCGCCGTGGCGGCGCCCCAGTACGTCGCCACCAGCTACGTGATCGTCTCCCCGCGCGGGCAGGCGGACACCGGCTCCGCGCTCGGCTACGCGCAGGCGTACGGACGGATCGCCACCGACCCCATGATCCTCGCCGACGCCGAATCCGAGGCCCGTCTGAAGCGCGGCACCCTCAAGTCCGCCATCCAGGCCAGCACCTCGCCCGACGCGCCGCTGGTCCAGATCACCGGCACCTCGGAACGGCCCGGGCAGGCGGCGGAGTACGCCGACGCCGTCGCACGGGCCCTGTCGCACACGGCCAAGGATTCGGTGAAGCGGACCGGTGCCGGGCTGTCGGTCCTCGCCGATTCCGCGGCACCGGCGGACCCCGTCACGCCCTCCTTCCCCGTCGCCGTCGCCGTGGGCGGCTGCGCGGGCGGACTGCTCGGCGGGCTCGTGCTGCTCGCCCGTCCGCGCCGCCGCCGGCCGGGCAC
>NZ_JBOHCV010000397.1:0-2298 GCF_050698815.1 Streptomyces sp. | reverse complement strand
CTGCCACACTACGACCGGCTCCTCCGGCCGCCCGTATCCCGGTTCCGGGGCCGGTTCGGGCGCCGGTACCCGGGCCTGCTCCTGCTGCGGAACCACACCGGCCGTGCCGCCGTTCCCGAACAGATCGCCCACCGCGGGCTCAGCGGCCCGCGCCCGCGCGGGCACCCGGTCGCGCTCGCGGCCCGCCGGTTCGCCCGTACCGTCGCCGGACTCGCGGGCGTCGCGGGCGTCGCGGGCCGCGCCGAAGAAGTCGCCGCCCTTGCGCTTGTAGTCGTCCGTGCCCCAGTCGCGCGCGGTGCGCTTGGGCGCCTTCTGCAACTGCGGTATGTGCTTGGCACAGTGGATGTACGCCTCTTCGACCTCCACCCGCACCCACAGTTGTGCCCGCCGGCCCGGCACCGGGTCCGCGGGCAGATGCGGGTACGACGCCCGTATCTCCTCGTCCTCGACGATCGTGGCACGGCCGTTGATGTGCAGGCCGATCCGAGCCCGCACGAAGTCGATCAGCATGATGCCCAGGTGCGGGTTCTCCTGGATGTTGCCGAGGCTGGCGTGCACGCCGTTGCCGCGGTACTCGGGGTAGGTGACGGTGCGTTCGTCGAGCACCTGGAGGAACCCGCGGGGGCCGGCGCGGAAACTGCTGTCGCACTCGCCGCGGGCGTCGGAGGTGGAGAGGAAGAACATCTCCTGGCGCTGCACGAACTCGCGCATCCGCTCGTTGAGATGGTCCAGCATCTGCTCGTCGTAGAAACGCTGGGCACGGTCGACCGTGCCCAGCCTCCGCTGCAGCGCGTGCTCCCCCTCACCGCCCGGCAGGTTCGCAGGGGAGTGCGGCCGCTGTGATGCCGCCGCGCCGTGCTCGTACCGGGCGACGCGCTCGTGCTCGTACTCGTGTTCCCGCTCGTGCTGCGTCAGCGCGTCCTGCCCGTCCCACGGATATGCCCCCTCAGCCTCTGCCACGGCGCTGACCCCTTCCCCTTCCCCTGCCCGCTCTGTGGTGTGTGGTTCTTCGGTATGCGTCCTGCGCGCGTGCCTAGGCACCGCTGATGACCAGTTCGGCCACGGAGTCATGCCGTATCCGGTAAGCGGGGATCCCCGCCCCCACCAGCGCGTCCACGCTGCTGCGGATCATCCCCGGCGGGCCGGACAGGTAGCCGTCGTACCCGGGCCACGGGCCGTACTGCCGGACGGCGTCCGGGAGTTCACCGGCCAGCGCCTGAGCGTAGGCAGGGCCGCGCCCCACGGCGACCACCGGGCGGACGGCCAGCCAGCCGTGCCGCTGCTCCAGCCGCAGCATGGTCTCCAGGTCGTAGAGATCCTGGTCGATGCGCGCCCCGTAGAAGACCTCGACCGGTCTTGCTCTGCCGTGCTGCGCCACATCCTCGACCATCGCCTTGATGGGCGCGATGCCGGTGCCGCCGCCGAGGCAGACCAGACCGCTGTCGGTGGTGTGCTCGACGGTCATGGTGCCCGCGGGCGGTCCCAGCCGCAGCACGTCACCGGGGCGGGCACGGTGTACGAGCGCGCTGGAGACCCAGCCTGCGGGCACGGACTTCACATGGAAGGTGAGCAGCCCGTCGGAGCGGGGGGCGGACGCGAAGGAGTAGTGCCGCCACACCCGTGGCCACCAAGGCGTCTCGATGCTCGTGTACTGCCCGGCCAGGAAAGGATACGGCTGGTCCGGGCGGAGGGTGATCACGGCGACCTGCGGGGTGCGCTGCTCGTGCGAGACGATCTCCGCGTGCCACCACGCGGGAGCGCGCTGTTCGTCCTCGGCCGCGGCGTCGATCATGACCTGCGAGATCTTCGTGTACGCGCGCACCCAGGCCCCCTCGGCCTCCTCGCTCCAGGTGAGGGTCGCGTACTGGGCCAGCGCGCCGAGCAGGCACTCACCGACGGCGGGGTAGTGCTCGGGCAGCGTGCCGTACTTGCGGTGGCCGCGGCCCAGGTTGGTCAGGTACTTGACGAGCACGTCGGTGTCATCGGCGAACCGCACCGCGGTGAGCAGCGCGCGGAAGAGCCGGTCACGCTGGGTGTCCATGGATGCGGGGAAGAGGTCGCGCAGCTGCGGGTGCTGGACGAAGAGCAGCGCGTAGAAGTACGCGGTGACCGCGTCGGACCGCGGCTCGATCTCCTCCATCGTGCGGCGGATCAGCAGCGCGTCAGGGGAGGGCTGGGCGGCGGAGGGGGTGGGGTGTTCCCGCGCGGGCTCCGGGCCGGCGTCGGAGGCGGGGCCGGGGGCGGATCCGGGGCCGGGGGCCGGCGGTGGTGCCGGAAACGGCGCGGACGGCGCAGGTG
>NZ_JBOHCV010000396.1:0-9628 GCF_050698815.1 Streptomyces sp. | reverse complement strand
GCCTCGTAGGCGGGGCGGTAGGTGTCGTACGGGTCGTAGGAGTCGTAGGTGTCGAGGTCGTCGACGTCACGCTCGGGGCGCGCGAACGCGCCGGGCTCCGGCACGTACGGCCGGCCGTAGGGCTGCTGGTACGGCGGCGCGTACGGTGCCGGCCCGGGCACCCGGGCCGTGCGGGCCGGATACCAGCCGTCCCCGGCGTCCCCGCCACTCCCGCCATCCCCGCCGTACTGGTTCCCGCCGTACGCCCCGTATCCGGCGGAGGCCTGCTCGGGCACGCGCGGCGGCGGTGCCGAACGGCCGCGTGTACCGCGGCCACCGCGCACCGCGCGATGACTTCCCTGCGACTGGCTCACGACGCACTCCAAAGTCCGGCGGGATGGCGCGGGGACTTTAACCGAGTGCGCGTCACTCTCCAAAGTGGCTCGACCACACAGCGTCATCGTCGTGCTGCCGGACCGGTCGCGCGGGTCGTGCCGATGGCCGACCTCAGTAGCCGAAGGCGCGCGCCGTGTTGGCCGCGACGTGCGCTGCCAGCGCCTCTTCGGACATCCCCTTCGTCGCGGCCATAGCGCGCAGCGTGACCGGAACGAGGTAGGGGGCGTTAGGCCGTCCGCGGTACGGCACCGGGGTCAGGAAGGGCGCGTCGGTCTCCACCAGCAGCAGCTCGGGAGGTGCGACGGCGACGGCGTCGCGCAGCGGCTGTGCGTTCTTGAAGGTGACGTTTCCGGCGAAGGACATGAAGTAGCCCTTGGCGGCGCAGAGCCGGGCCATCTCGGCGTCCCCGGAGTAGCAGTGGAACACGGTGCGCTCGGGTGCGCCCTCCTCCTCGAGGATGCGGAGTACGTCGGCGTGGGCCTCGCGGTCGTGGATGACGAGTGCGCGCTGCTGCCGCTTGGCGATGGCGATGTGGGCGCGGAAGGAGTACTGCTGGGCGGCGACGCCGTCCTCGCCGGTACGGAAGTAGTCCAGGCCCGTCTCACCGACGCCGAGCACCTGGGGCAGCGCGGCCAGCTTCTCGATCTCCGCGAGGGCGGCGTCGAGTTCGCCCCGGTCCGCTGCCCGCGGCGCTTCGTTGGGGTGCAGGGCCACCGTGGCGTGCACCGAAGGGTGCGCGGCGGCGATCTCGGCGGCCCAGCGGGAACGTTCCAGGTCGCAGCCGACCTGAATGACCGTTTCGACGCCGACCGAGGCGGCCGCCGCCAGCGCTTCGGCGACGGAGGGCTCCTGCATGTCGAGGTGCGTGTGCGAATCGGCGACCGGCACCCGGAGCGGCTCGGGCAGCGGGGGCGCCGGCTGCTGCTGCGACGGCGTGGAATGCGGCATGCCGCGATCCTAGGGCGCCCCCGGTGACGCTCCGTTCGCGGGCCGCCTGGCCGGTCTCGGAAGCCGCTTGACCCGTGCGCCGGCCACGCGGCCGGCCTGCATGATCCGCACCAGATGCCCGTCGCAATTGATGCACGTGGGGTTTTTGATCGGTGAGGGAACCCGCTTTCCCTCCGTGTGGTATGTGATGTAGGGAGTGCCGTCGGAATATTCGAGATGCCTGATCTCGAATTCCTGCTCCCAGCCGTGCCCGCAGCGCATGCAGGCGAAGGAGTAGGCCTCGTGAACGCTCGATCCGGAGTGCTCCATCTCAGCACCTCATTCCAGGCTGATGGTCACACCTATCAGTGGACTGCGCGGCCGGGAAATGCGCAGCAGCCGGATACGTCTCTTGGCCCGAATTTGGCCTGGGCATAGGAAAAGCGGCCTTTTTCCCGGCCCCTCTTTGCCTTTTCCGTAAGGGGCTTTACCCGTCTGTTGTCCGGCGGTCTTGCGCAACCTGCCCGTGCGCACCCTTCTTCACGGCCACCACCGCGTCGAAGACCTCGCGCTTGGGCACACCCGCCTCTCGCGCCACCGCCGCGATCGCCTCCTTGCGGCGTTCCCCGGCCTCTTCGCGCACCGCGACCCGGCGCGCCAGTTCGCCGGCGTCCAGCTCTTCCGTACCCGCCGCCGCGGCACCCTCGACGACGACGGTGATCTCACCGCGTACCCGCTCCGCCGCCCAGGCCGCCAGCTCGGCCAGCGGGCCGCGCCTGACCTCCTCATAGGTCTTCGTCAGCTCCCGGCAGACCGCCGCGCGGCGCTCCGCGCCGAAGACCTCCGCCATGGCGGTCAGCGTGGCCTCCAGCCGGTGCGGCGACTCGAAGTACACCAGTGTGCGGCGCTCGCCCGCCGCCTCGCCGAGCCGGGCGAGGCGCTCGCCCGCCTTGCGTGGCAGGAAGCCCTCGAAACAGAACCGGTCGACGGGCAGCCCCGAGAGCGCCAGCGCCGTCAGCACGGCGGACGGACCGGGCACCGCCGTGACGCCGATGCCCCGTTCCACCGCCGCCGCCACCAGCCGGTACCCGGGGTCGGAGACGGAGGGCATCCCGGCGTCCGTCACCAGCAGCACCCGCGCCCCCTCGGCGAGGGCGTCGGCCAACTCGGGTGTACGGGCGGCCTCGTTGCCCTCGAAGTAGGACACGACCCGCCCCTCGGGGCGCACTCCGAGCGCCTGAGTGAGCCGCCGCAGCCGCCGGGTGTCCTCGGCGGCGACGATGTCGGCCTCCGCGAGCTCCCGAGCGAGCCGCGGCGGTGCGTCCGCGACGTCCCCGATGGGCGTCCCGGCGAGTACGAGCTTCCCAGTCACGCCCCCCATCCTCCCAGCACCGCCGCCCGCACCCCGCCACCGCTCACGCGCCCCTCCCGGCGCGGAGTTCGAGTGCTGCCCCGGGCGCACCGGCGCGTTCCCTACGATGTCCCGGTGACGACCAGTGACACCGCGGCGGCGGTCCAGCGCGCGGAGACCTCCGACAGCCTGCCCACATGGCAGGCCCGGCTGCGCCGCTTCGGCTACGCGGGACGCCCCCGGGCCGGCACCCGGGAACGCCTGGTGCCGCCGTTCCCGAAGCCCGACCTGCGCCTCGGTGCCGTGTTCGGCTTCTCACCGCTGCTCGCCACGCGCCTCGCGCGCTGGTCCGCGTGGGGCGGCCCGCTGCTGATCGCGCTCCTCGCGGGGCTGCTCAGGTTCTGGCAACTGGGCTCACCGCACGCCGTGATATTCGACGAGACGTACTACGCGAAGGACGCCTGGTCCCTCTTCCAGTACGGCTACGAGGGCAGCTGGCCGGAGAAGGCCAACGACCGCATCCTCGCCGACCCGCAGCGGATTCCCCTCTCGCCCGAGGGCGCGTACGTCGTCCACCCGCCGGTCGGCAAGTGGATCATCGGCATCGGCGAGTGGCTGTTCGGCCTGCACCCCTTCGGCTGGCGCTTCATGCCGGCCGTGCTCGGCACCCTCTCGGTGCTGATGCTCTGCCGGATCGGGCGGCGCCTCTTCCGCTCCACCGTGCTCGGCTGTCTCGCGGGCGCCTTGATGGCCGTGGACGGGCTGCACTTCGTGATGAGCCGTGCCGCGCTGCTCGATCTGGTGCTGATGTTCTGGGTATTGGCGGCCTTCGGCGCGCTGCTGGTGGACCGGGACAGATCCCGGGCGCGACTTGCCCGCGCCCTGCCCGCGGACGGCGCCCCGGGCGGACGCCCGGACCCGGACGTCGGCGCCCGGTTCCGCTTCGGCCCGCGGCCGTGGCGGCTGGCCGCCGGACTCTGTCTCGGGCTCGGCTTCGCCACCAAGTGGAACGGTCTCTACGTCCTCGCCGCCTTCGGCCTGCTCACCGTCCTGTGGGACATGGGCGCCCGCCGTACGGCCGGGGCGCCGAGGCCCCTGTGGAGCATGGCGCGCCGCGATGCTCCGACCGCGTTCCTCTCCCTCGTCGTGGTCGCGTTCGGCACCTACCTCGCCTCCTGGTCCGGCTGGTTCGCCACCTCCGGCGGATACTTCCGGGACTGGGCGGAGAAGGCCGGATCGGCCGGGCCGTGGGGCTGGCTCCCGGGCCCGCTGCGCAGCCTGTGGCACTACGAGTCGCAGGTCTACGACTTCCACGTCGGCCTCACCTCCGGCCACACCTACCAGTCCAATCCGTGGAGCTGGCTGATCCTCGGGCGTCCCGTCTCCTACTTCTACGAGTCGCCGAAGGCGGGCCAGGACGGCTGCACGTCCAAGGCGGAGGGCTGCGCCCGCGAAGTGCTGGCGATGGGCACTCCGTTGCTGTGGTGGGCGGGCTGCTTCGCGCTGCTCTACGTGCTCTACCGCTGGCTGCTGCGGCGCGACTGGCGGGCGGGCGCCATCCTGTGCGGTGTCGCGGCCGGTTACCTGCCCTGGTTCCTGTACCAGGAGCGCACGATCTTCGTCTTCTACGCGGTCGTCTTCGTGCCGTTCCTGTGCCTGGCGCTGGCGATGATGATCGGTGCGCTGGCCGGCCCGCCGGGCGTGCACGAACGCAGACGCACGGCCGGGATCGTCGGCTCGGGTGTGCTCGTTCTGCTCATCGTGTGGAATTTCATCTACTTCTGGCCCATCTACACGGGACAGACCATCCCTATGGAGTCGTGGCGTCACCGTATGTGGTTCGACACCTGGATCTGAGTGCCGCTGTGCGGAAACGCACGGCCCGAATCAGGTGAATCCTCGAATCCACTTCTCCTCCATATGCCCTTTAAGGGGTATACCGGGGCACGGGAGGTGACGCGCGTGCCCTAGGGTGCGTCGGACAGGTCCCCGGCCGCGTCGGCCGGGGCGGGGTGGAGGGGCAGATTCTCAGATGCGTGACACTCAGAAGATGGCGCTGATCGGCGGCGTCGCCGCCGTTGTCGTCGGCGGCACCGGCTTTGGCGTCTACGCCCTCGTCGGAGGTGAGAGCGACGACGGCAACGGCAGTGTGACGTCCTCCGACGACGGCAACCGGAAGGAGGTCAAGAAGGGGCCGCCCAGCGCGGCGGAGGTCCGCACGACGGCCCAGCGGTTCCTGACCGCGTGGTCCGCCGGGAACACGGCGAAGGCCGCCGAGCTTACGAACGACAAGTCGCAGGCCGCGCTGGCGCTGAAGGGCTTCCGCCAGGGCGCGAGCATCTCCAAGGTCGCGCTGTCGCCGCGCTCCGCTTCCGGTTCACAGGTGCCGTTCGGCGTGAACGCGCAGATCGCGTACGGCCAGCAGCGCTCCGCGTGGTCGTACGACTCCGCGCTGGAGGTCGTGCGGGACGAGAAGACCGGTGACGCCGTCGTCAACTGGAAGCCGACGGTGCTGAACCCGAAGCTGAAGACCGGTCAGTCCATCAAGACCGGCAAGGCGGGCACCCCGCCGATAAAGGCCGTCGACCGCAACGGCGCCCCGCTGACCAAGGAAGCCCACCCCATGCTGGGCAGCGTCCTGGACGACCTGCGCAAGCGGTACGGCGACAAGACCGACGGCCGGCCGGGCGTCGAGACCCGCATCGTCGACGCCAAGGGCAAGGACACCGGCACCACCCTGCGCACCCTCTCCAAGGGCACGCCGGGCACGCTGAAGACCACCATCGACAAGAAGCTGCAAGTGGTCGCCGAGCAGGCCGTGAAGGGCAAGCCGAAGGCTTCCGCGGTCGCCGTCCAGCCCAGTACCGGCGAGCTGCGGGCCATCGCCAACTCGCCCGCCGACGGCTTCAACAACGCGCTGCGCGGCTCCCTCGCGCCGGGTTCCACCATGAAGGTGATCAGCAGCGCGATGCTGCTCGACAAGGGCCTCGCCTCGCCGGGCAAGGCGCACCCGTGCCCGAAGTACTCGACGTACGGCGGCTGGAAGTTCCGCAACGACGACAAGTTCGAGATCAAGGACGGCACGTTCGCGCAGAGCTTCGCCCGCTCCTGCAACACCGCCTTCATCACCCAGGCCAAGAAGCTGAAGGACGACGACCTGACCAAGGAGGCGCGGGAGGTCTTCGGCATCGGCCAGAACTGGCAGGTGGGCACCGGCACCTTCGACGGCAGCGTGCCCGTCCAGTCGGACGCCCAGATGGCCTCCTCGCTGATCGGCCAGGGCGGCGTGCGGATGAACCCGCTCAACATGGCGTCGGTCGCGGCGACCGTGCAGAGCGGCACCTTCAGGCAGCCGGTGATCGTCTCCCCGTCGCTGGACGACCGGACCCTCGCTAAGGCGTCACGCACCATGAAGCCGCAGGTCAACAATGATCTGAAGGGCCTGATGAAGCTGACGGCCGCCAGCGGTACCGCCGCGGAGCCGATGGCCGGACTCAGCGGCGACGTCGGCGCCAAGACGGGCTCGGCCGAGGTCGACGGCCAGAAGAAGCCGAACGGCTGGTTCACCGCCTACAAGGGCGACATCGCGGTCGCCGCGGTGGTTCCCGCCTCGGGGCACGGCGGCGAGAACGCCGGCCCGGTCGTCCGCAAGGTCCTGGACGCCGCGGGCTGATACCTGCGCGGGCTGATCCCGCCGAAGGCAGCAGGACGCTCGCCCACAGGGAGCGGTGCCCCTCAACAGGGGCGCCGCTCCCTGTGCGTTGCCTCACATCCGCAGCGGGCGGCCGGCCGTCGTACGGAAACCTCTTCGCGTGCGTCACGCGGCGGCCGGTAGCGTCTCCGCCATGACCGACCAGTCCCGCCAGCAGCTTGCCCACCCCCGCTTCGCCGCCGCCCTGGACGACCTCGGCATCGGCGACGCCGAGATCCGGGCCTTCCCGGACGCCACCCGCACCGCCGCGCAGGCCGCCGAGGCGATCGGCTGCGAGCTGAGCCAGATCGTCAAGTCGCTGATCTTCGAGGCCGACGGCGAACCGGTGCTGGTGCTGATGGACGGCGCTTCGCGGGTCGATGTGCGGCTGGTACGGGCGGAACTGGGCGCCGGCGCCGTGCGACGGGCCGACGCCGATCTGGTCCGCCGGGCGACCGGGTACGCCATCGGCGGCGTACCTCCCTTCGGGCACGTCACCGAACTGCGTGTGCTCGCCGACCGCGGGCTGCTCGGCCACGACACCGTCTGGGCCGCGGCCGGCACCCCGCACACGGTGTTCGCGCTCGCCCCCAAGACTCTGATCACCCACGCTCGCGGCTCCCTCACCGAAGTACGCGAACAGCCCGCCGACGCGCTGTGACCCCGCTGGTCGTGACCGCGGTGCTGCTCGCCGCGGTCACCCACGCCTCCTGGAACGCGCTGGCGCACCAGATCAAGGACCAGCTGCTCGCCTTCACCCTCGTCGGGACGGGCGGGCTGCTGTGCGGGCTGGTGCTGGCCTGCTTCGCGCCCGTACCAGCAGCCGCCGCCTGGCCCCCGCTGCTGGTGTCGGCCGTGCTGCACGTCGTCTACCAGCTGCTGCTGATGCGGTCGTTCGGGCTCGGGGACTTCGGGCAGATGTATCCCATCGCCCGCGGCACCGCACCGCTGGTGGTCACGGTTCTCGCCGCGGTCTTCCTGCACGAGTGGCCGGACGCCTGGCAGTTGACGGGTGTCGCCGTCGCCTCCGCCGGTCTGGTCGGGGTCGCGCTGTGGGGCATCCGCAGGAAGGGCACCGGGACCGGGACCGGTACCGGCTCCGGCGGCTCGCAGCGGCCCGCGCTGATCGCGGCCATGGCCACCGGCCTCGCCATCGCCTCCTACACCGTCGTCGACGGCGCCGGAGTGCGCGCCTCGGGCTCACCGCTCGGCTACATCGCCTGGCTGATGGTGCTGGAGGGCTTCGCCATTCCCGCCTACGCGCTCGTCACCCGGCGCCGCGCGCTGCCCGCCCAGCTGCGCCCCGTCGCGGTGCGCGGCCTGCTGGGCGGCGCGCTGTCGGTGTTCGCCTACGGCCTCGTCCTGTGGGCGCAGACCCGCGCACCGCTCGCGCCGGTCGCGGCCCTGCGCGAGTCCTCGATCATCGCCGGCGCGGCCATCGGGGCGCTCTTCCTCAAGGAGCGCTTCGGTGCTCCGCGGGTGGCCGCCTCGGTGCTGATGGTCGGCGGCATAGCGCTGATGCTGCACGGCGGCTGAGCCGGGCGGGCCTGAGCGGGCCCGAGTGGACCCGTGCGGGCCCGCGGGGGCAAGCCCGAGCGGGCAGAGCGCGGGCCCGACGGGTCCGGGCGCTCCGGACACGCCCTAACCTGGAAGGCTGAACGGCTCGGAGCGCGCAACAGGAGTGAGATGGCAGTCAACCTCGTCAATCTGGAAGCCGTGGGCAAGGTCTACGGCACCCGGGCGCTGCTCGACGGCATCTCGCTCGGGGTGAGCGAGGGCGACCGGGTCGGCGTCGTGGGGCGGAACGGGGACGGCAAGACCACCCTGATCCGGCTGCTGTCCAAGTTGGAGCCCGCCGACGACGGCCGGGTGACGCACGCGGGCGGCCTGCGGCTGGGGGTGCTCACGCAGCACGACTCGCTGGACCCGGCCGCGACCGTACGGCACGAGGTGGTCGGCGACATGGCCGATCACGAGTGGGCCGGGAACGCCAAGATCCGCGACGTGCTGACCGGCCTCTTCGGCGGACTCGGCCTGCCCGGCTTCGCGCACGGCCTGGACACCGTCATCGGCCCGCTCTCGGGCGGCGAGCGGCGCCGCATCGCGCTGGCCCAGCTGCTCATCTCCGAGCAGGACCTGATCGTGCTCGACGAGCCCACCAACCACCTGGACGTGGAAGGCATCGCCTGGCTCGCGCAGCATCTGCGGGCGCGGCGTTCGGCGCTGGTCTGTGTGACGCACGACCGCTGGTTCCTGGACCAGGTGTGCACGCGGATGTGGGACGTGCAGCGCGGAGCCGTGCACGAGTACGAAGGGGGCTACTCCGACTACGTCTTCGCGCGGACCGAACGGGAGCGGATCGCCTCGCAGGAGGAGACCAAGCGGCAGAACCTGATGCGCAAGGAGCTGGCCTGGCTGCGTCGCGGCGCCCCGGCCCGTACCAGCAAGCCCCGCTTCCGCATCGAGGCGGCCAACGACCTCATCGCGAGCGAACCGCCGCCGCGGGACAGCGCGGAGCTGATGAGGTTCGCCAACTCCCGGCTCGGCAAGACCGTCTTCGAGCTGGCGGACGTGACCGTACAGGCCGGGCCCAAGGTGCTGCTCAAGCACCTGACCTGGCAGCTGGGCCCCGGTGACCGGATCGGCCTGGTCGGGGTCAACGGCGCGGGCAAGACGTCGCTGCTGCGGGCCCTCGAGGAGACCGCGCGCAGCGGCGGCGAGCGGCAGTCGGAACTGCTCACCGGCGGCCGTATCAAGGTCGGCAAGACGGTGAAGCTGGCGTATCTCTCGCAGGAGGTCGCCGAGTTGGACCCCGGTCTGCGGGTGCTGGAGGCCGTCGAGCAGGTGCGCGGGCGCGTCGACCTCGGCAAGGGCCGGGAGATGAGCGCCTCGCAGCTGTGCGAGCGCTTCGGCTTCGTGAAGGAGAAGCAGTGGACGCCGGTCGGCGACCTCTCCGGCGGTGAGCGCCGCCGGCTGCAGATCCTGCGGCTGCTGATGGACGAGCCCAACGTGCTGTTCCTGGACGAGCCGACCAACGACCTCGACATCGAGACCCTGACTCAGCTCGAGGACCTGCTGGACGGCTGGCCGGGCTCGCTGATCGTGATCTCCCACGACCGGTTCCTCATCGAGCGCACCACCGACAAGGTGTTCGCGCTGCTGGGGGACGGCACGCTGCGGATGCTGCCGCGCGGCATCGACGAGTACCTGGAGCGGCGGGCGCGCCAGCGGGATGCGGCACCGGCCCCCGCGCCCGCGGGGTCCGCCGGAGCCGCGTCCGCCGC
>NZ_JBOHCV010000395.1:0-5671 GCF_050698815.1 Streptomyces sp. | reverse complement strand
GCACACGGCGTACGGCGGGGCTCGCCGCTAGCGGCGGCGGCGCTGCAGCCGTTGGCACGGCGGCTGGTGCGGGCCGCTCGGCAGGGCGAACCGGACGCGACGCTGGTGGCGCACATCGTCCACTACCGCTACCGCGGCTGGAACGACGAGGCCGCCCACCCCGCGCGCGACGCCGAGTGGGCGGTGACGGAGGTCGTACGCCGCTACGGGGACGTACCGGTGTGCCTGGCCGGGGTCGACGTGGGTGCGCGCGCGGCCCTGCGCGCGGCGGGTCACCCGGCGGTCACGTCGGTACTGGCGCTGTCCACGTGGCTGCCGGCGGCGGGCCCGGGACGGTCAGGGCCGGAAGCGGAGCCCGAGCCGATAGGGCAACTGGCCGGCCGGCACGTGTTGTTGGTGCACGGCACGGACGACGGGCACACCGACCCCGAGCTGTCCTACCGGCTGGCCGAGCGGGCGAAGAAGGCCAACGTGCACGTGTGCCGTTTCGAGGTGCACACCGACGGTCACGCGTTGCGCCGGTACCGGGAGGAAGTCGCGGCGCTGGCGGAGAACTTCGTGCTGGGCACGGTGTGCGGAGGCGACTTCGCCCGCCCGCTGAACGACGCGATGGCGGCGCCGCCGCCGCTGGGCCTGCGGATGCCGCTCGCCACGGGCTTCGGTGGCGGCATCCGCGGTTAGCTCCCCCCGGCAGAGCCGTACTCGGTACATCCCGCAGCCGCGAACGCACCCGAGGGGTGGGACGCGCAGGTGGGCGTGTCCGGACACTCAAGCGTGATTTTCGGCCCGGGCACTTGAAGGAGGGACGCTGACGTTCCGCCCGGCGCCCGGGCCGTAAATCATGCCGTCCGGACACGCTCGCCGGAGCGGCCCGCACCGGCCCCCGCGCCCCGGGCCGCCCGTGCGGGGGTCAGGACGCGCGGCCCGTGTGGACCGTGGTGGCCGTCAGGTAGAAGGCGTCCGGGCGTTGCAGGATTCCCGTGGGTGACTCCTCGTCGAGGAGAGCGTCCAGTACGGGGATGTCGCCGGGCTCGAGCAGGTCGGTCAGCGTGTCGCGGTAGCGGGCCAGTTGGGCGTGCAGATGGGTGCGGACGGAGGCGTCCAGCGGGGCGGGCAGGTCGATGAGGAAGGTACGGGTGCCGGCGTAGGTCAGTCCGGCGCGGGCCAGCATCGCGGGCCAGTCCTCGACGGTGTCCGTGTGACCGGGCAGCGCCAGCCGCATCTCGGTGAACCAGTCCTCGTTCAGCGCCTCCAGCCTGGACTGCAGACCCGGCCTGCCGATGCCGAAGTCGCGGGGGAGGAAGCGCGGTGACAGCCCGCGTTCGACGATGGCGAGCAGGCCGCCGGGGCGTACCGACCCGGCGAGGGCGTCCAGGGCCGCCTGCTGGTCGCCGAGGTGGTGGACGACGTGGCTTGTCCAGGTGAGGTCGGCGGTGCCCAGACCGCCCATGTCGTCGGGGAGTTGGGCCTCTCGCGTGTGCACGCGGCCGGCCAGCCCTTCCCGCGCCGCGCGGTCACGTACCCGCTCCAGCAGGCTCGGCGTACCGTCCACGGCGACGACTTCGGCGTGCGGGAAGGCGTGCGCGAGCAGGCAGCTGTGCACGCCGGGTCCGCTGCCCACGTCCAGCAGCCGGTCGACCGCGTCCGGGTCGCGGCCCCCCGCGGCCAGCAGGTCCCGCAGCCAGGCCACCGCCTCCGTCACGAAGGGGGCGCGTAGTTCGGCCTCCCGTTCGAGGTGGGCGGCCATGGCGTCCCAATCGATGTCCTGGCCGGCCTCGCCGTCCCCGTGGTGGTGGTGGCCATGCTGGTGCCCGGTGTGTGCGCTCACGTCGCCCGCCCTCCGTCGCTCGTACGGGTCATCCTGACAGCAGCCGCCCCCGTCGGCTCAGCACGAAGCTCTTGAACGCGGCCACCGGCGGGGTGTCGGGGCGGCCCGCGAGCCAGGCGAGGCCGATCTCGCGGACGGCACGCGGGGCGGTGACCGTCAGTTCGCGTACGCCGGGCCGCGGTACGGCCGGGGGCGGCAGCAGCGCGACGCCGAGGCCGGCGGCGACCAGGCCGCGGATCGTCTCCGCCTCCTCGCCCTCGAAGGCGACCCGGGGCGCGAACCCCGCCTCGGCGCACAGGGCTTCGAGGAGGTGCCGCATGCCGTAGCCGCGTTCGAGGGTGACGAAGGGCTCGTCGGCGGCCTCGGCGAGGCGGACGCGTTTGCGGCCGGCCAGCGGATGATCGTCCGGTACGACCAGGCGCAGCCGCTGCTCGTCGAGGCGGCGGGCGACGAGGTCGGGGGTGTCGGGCAGCGGCGAGGTGAGACACAGGTCGAGGTCGCCCGCGCGCAGCCGTTCCAGCATGGCCTCGCCGTAGTTCTGCACCAGCGCGAAGCGCACCCCTGGGTGGTCGGCGCGGAAGGCCCGGATCAGGCCGGGAACGGTCTCCCAGCCGAGGGTGTGCAGGAACCCGAAGGCGACCTTGCCCTTCGCCGGGTCGGCGTCCGCCCGTACGGACTCGGCGGCCTGCTGGACGGCGGCGAGGGCGGGTTCGGCGGCGGCCAGGAAGGTGCGGCCCGCGGGAGTGAGCGAGACGGTGCGGCCGTGCCGGGCGAACAGGACGACCCCCAGGTCGCTCTCCAGGCGGGTGATGGCGCGGCTCAGCGTGGACTGGGGTACGCCGAGCTCGCCCGCCGCCCGGGTCACGTGCTCGTGCCGGGCGACGGCGGCGAACTGGGCGAGCCGAGGGGTGAGCGCCGCCGGCCAGTCGGATGTGACCGGGATGTCATTCTCGTGACGTGGCGGTGACATGGCCTGCCTCAGCTGCGATGATGCGTGACAGGAACGATTATTGCAGTTCTGTGCATTGGACGCATCAGTCCGGGGATCGTACGTTCGAGCCATGCCCACCGCCGATACCGAGGCGCCCACCGAGGTGGGCGCCGCCGACCGGTCCCCCTCCGGCCCCGCCGGCCCTTCCGCCACCGAAACGACCAAGCTGAGCCCGGGCGACCCCGGCCACCGCCGGATGCGGCTCGCGCTCTTCGCCGCGGGGCTGGCGACATTCGCCCTGCTCTACTCCACGCAGGCCCTGCTCCCCGAGATCTCCCGCGATCTGCACGCCGACCCCGCCCTGGCGAGCTGGACGGTCTCCGGCGCCACGATCGGTCTGGCGCTGGCAGTGCTGCCGCTGGCCGCCCTCTCCGAGCGGTTCGGGCGGCGCCGGATGCTGTCGGTGTCGATGGCGGTCGCCGTCGCCCTCGCCCTGGCGGTCCCCCTCGCGCCGGACCTGGGCACGCTGATCGCGCTGCGGACGGCGCAGGGCGCGGCGATCGCGGGCGTACCGGCCTCGGCGATGGCGTTCCTCGCCGAGGAGGTGCGGGGCAGGTATCTGGTCGCGGCGACCGGGCTGTTCGTCGCGGGCAACAGCGTGGGCGGAATGAGCGGACGCATCCTCTCCGGCTGGATCGCCGAGGCGTGGGGCTGGCGTGCCGGTCTGCTGGCGGTCGCCGTCACCTCGCTGCTGTGCGCGGTGGCCTTCCAGCTGCTGGTCCCCAAGGCCCGGCACTTCCGCGCCACCCGGCTGAACGGGCGCTGCCTGGCCCGTACGGTCGCGGCGCACCTGCGCAACCCGCTGCTGGTGCGGCTGTACGCCATCGGACTGCTGTTCATGATCGTCTTCGGCGCGGTCTACACGGTGCTCGGCTACCGGCTGGTGGCCGAACCCTTCGGGCTCTCCCAGGGCCTGGCCGGCTCCCTGTTCGTCATCTATCTGGTCGGTACGGCCACGTCGGCCACGGCGGGCAGGCTGAACGCGCGGCTGGGGCGGCGCGGCACGCTCTACCTGGGCATCGGCACGGCGTCGACGGGGCTGCTGCTGAGCCTGGCCGACAACCTGGTGGCGATCGTCCTCGGCCTCGTCCTGATCACCGCGGGCTTCTTCGCCGGGCACACGGTCGCCTCGGGCGCGGTCAGCCACACGGCGACCGAGGGCCGGGCACAGGCGTCGGCGCTGTACCAGATGGCGTACTACATCGGCAGCTCGATCGGCGGGGCACTGGGCGCGGCGGCCTTCGGCACGGCCGGCTGGGCGGCGACGGTGATGCTGGGTCTGGGGGCGATGGCCCTCGCCGGCGGCGTCACCCTGTACGCCACCCGACAGGCGGCGGCTCGGCGCCCCAAGCCCCTGCCCGTCAACTGACGGGCAGGTCCGCGGTGTTCAGGGTGAGCGCGAACGGTTCGGGGAGGCCGATCTCCTCACCGGCCTTCACCGCCCGCAACGTGCGGTAGACGTCCCCCGCCGGCCGGTCAGGGTGACGCCACGCGTTCCAGCACGATCGGGGGGAGCGCGAACTCGGTGCCCTTGGGCGAGATGTCGTAGGCGTCCGCCAGCGCCTCCTGCGCGTAGCCGAACTTCTCCGGGGTGTCCGTGTGCAGGGTCATCAGCGGGCGTCCCGCCGTGACCGCGTCGCCCGGTTTCGCGTGCAGTTCGATGCCCGCCCCCGCCTGGACCGGGTCCTCCTTGCGGGCCCGGCCCGCGCCGAGGCGCCAAGCGGCGAGGCCGACCGCGTAGGCGTCGAGCCGGGTGAGGGTGCCGGTGGCGGGGACGGTGACCAGATGCTGTTCGCGGGCGAGGGGGAGGGCGGCGTTCGGGTCGCCGCCCTGGGCGGTGATCATGCGCCGCCAGTGGTCCATCGCGCTGCCGTCGGCGAGCGCCTTCGCCGGGTCGGCGTCCGGGAGGCCGGCGGCGGCCAGCATCTCGCGGGCCAGCGCGAGCGTGAGCTCGACGACATCCGCCGGGCCGTCGCCCGCCAGCACCTCGACGGATTCACGCACCTCGAGGGCGTTGCCCGCGGTTCTGCCGAGGGGGCTGGACATGTCGGTGAGCAGCGCGCTGGTCCGTACGCCGTGGTCGTTACCCAACTCGACCATGGCGGCGGCCAGTTCACGGGCATCGTCCAGCGACTTCATGAAGGCGCCGGAGCCGGTCTTCACATCCAGCACCAGCGAGCCCGTGCCCTCGGCGATCTTCTTGCTCATGATGGAGCTGGCGATCAGCGGGATCGACTCGACGGTGCCGGTGACGTCGCGCAGCGCGTACAGCTTCTTGTCCGCCGGGGCCAGTCCGTCGCCCGCCGCGCAGATGACCGCGCCGACGTCACCGAGGATGCCGAGCAGTTCGTCGTTCCCGAGGCCGGCCCGCCAGCCTGGGATCGACTCCAGCTTGTCGAGGGTGCCGCCGGTGTGGCCGAGGCCGCGGCCGGACAGCTGGGGCACGGCCGCGCCGCAGGCGGCGACGAGCGGGGCCAGCGGCAGCGTGATCTTGTCGCCGACGCCGCCCGTGGAGTGCTTGTCGACGGTGGGACGGGTCAGGGCGGAGAAGTCCATCCGCTCCCCGGAGGCGATCATCGCACCGGTCCAGCGGGCGATCTCCGGCCGTGACATGCCGTTGAGCAGGATCGCCATCGCGAGTGCCGACATCTGCTCGTCGGCGACCTCGCCGCGCGTGTAGGCGTCGATCACCCAGTCGATCTGCCGCTCGGTCAGAGCACCGCCGTCGCGCTTGGTGCGGATGACGGAGATGGCGTCCATCGGAGCCGGAACAGCCATGGTGCGAGGCCTCCTTCGGAGGGGACGGGAACGAGTAACGGTTGACCATTGTCCGTCGGACCGGACACCGCCGC
>NZ_JBOHCV010000394.1:0-5307 GCF_050698815.1 Streptomyces sp. | reverse complement strand
CAGGCCCACCAGCCCGGACAGTTCGAACGGGCGCAGCAGCCGCTCCAGCTCGGCGCGTACCAGCGGCACCGACTCCTCGGACAGCTCCCTGTGCCCCGTTACCGCAAGTTTCGTCGCCATCCCGGTCGCTCTCCTTCGTCGTGTCGGTCAGCGCGCTCGCTTCCCGGGTGCGACCACGCATCGTGCGTGGACCGCCACCCGCTGTATCCGACCGTATAACCATATAGGGGCGTCAAGGCCCCAAGCAGCGCGCGCACCGCACGTCCGTCGCCCATGCGGCACACTGGACGTTTGGCCTGTGTGCCGGCACGGCAGCCGGTCCGGCCTCTCCAGCCCCCTCGCGAGACGGAGGAAGCACGCGTGAACGGTGGCCCCCTGATCGTGCAAAGCGACAAGACCCTGCTCCTGGAGGTCGACCATGAGCAGGCGGACGCGTGCCGCCGCGCCATCGCCCCCTTCGCCGAGCTGGAGCGCGCTCCCGAGCACATCCACACCTACCGGCTCACCCCCCTCGGCCTGTGGAACGCCCGCGCCGCCGGCCACGACGCCGAGCAGGTCGTCGACGCGCTCGTGGCCTACGCCCGCTACCCCGTACCGCACGCCCTGCTCGTCGACGTCGCGGAGACGATGGCCCGCTACGGGCGGCTGCGCCTGCTCAAGCACCCCACCCACGGCCTGGTACTGGAGAGCACCGACCGCCCGGTGCTGGAGGAGATCCTGCGCTCGCGCAAGATCCAGCCGCTGGTCGGGGAACGCATCGACGCGGACACCGTCGTGGTGCATCCCTCCGAGCGCGGCCAGATCAAACAGGTGCTGCTCAAGCTGGGCTGGCCCGCCGAGGACCTGGCCGGTTACGTGGACGGCGAGGCGCACGCCATCGACCTGAAGCAGGACGACTGGGCGCTGCGCCCGTACCAGCGGCAGGCCGTGGAGGGTTTCTGGCACGGCGGCTCCGGTGTCGTGGTGCTGCCCTGCGGCGCCGGCAAGACGCTGGTGGGGGCCGGTGCCATGGCCGAGGCGCGGGCGACCACGCTGATCCTGGTCACCAACACCGTCTCGGCCCGGCAGTGGAAGCACGAGCTGGTGCGCCGCACGTCGCTGACAGAGGACGAGATCGGTGAGTACAGCGGCACGAGGAAGGAGATCCGGCCGGTCACCATCGCCACGTACCAGGTCGTCACGACCAAGCGGAAGGGCGTCTACCCGCACCTGGAGCTGTTCGACTCCCGCGACTGGGGTCTGGTCATCTACGACGAGGTGCATCTGCTGCCCGCGCCTGTCTTCAAGTTCACGGCGGATCTCCAGGCCCGTCGCCGTCTCGGGCTGACCGCGACGCTCGTACGGGAGGACGGGCGCGAGTCGGACGTCTTCTCCCTCATCGGCCCCAAGCGCTTCGACGCGCCGTGGAAGGAGATCGAGGCGCAGGGCTACATCGCGCCCGCCGACTGCGTGGAGGTGCGGGTGAGCCTCACCGACGCGGAGCGGCTGGCGTACGCGACGGCCGAGACCGAGGAGAAGTACCGGTTCTGCGCGACCACCGACACCAAGCGGCGGGTGACCGAGGCGCTGGTGCGCAAGCACAAGGCGGACCAGACGCTGGTGATCGGGCAGCACATCGACCAGCTGGACGAACTGGGCGAACACATCGGCGCCCCCGTCATCAAGGGCGACACGACCAACAAGCAGCGCGAGAAGCTCTTCAACGCCTTCCGCGAGGGCGAGCTGACGTGCCTGGTGGTCTCCAAGGTCGCCAACTTCTCCGTCGACCTGCCGGAGGCCACCGTCGCCATCCAGGTCTCCGGGACCTTCGGCTCCCGGCAGGAGGAGGCCCAGCGGCTGGGCCGGGTGCTGCGCCCGAAGGCGGACGGCCATGAGGCCCGCTTCTACTCGGTCGTCGCCCGCGACACCATCGACCAGGACTTCGCCGCCCACCGGCAGCGCTTCCTGGCGGAGCAGGGGTACGCCTACCGCATCGTCGACTCCCACGACCTGCTGGCAGCCGAGTCCGAGCCCGACCCCGGACCCGAGTAGCAGCGGGCCGCCACCGCCGCCAGCAGCGCGAGGGCCAGCACCGGGTACGGCGAGGCGAGGGGCTGCTGCCACCACGCCAGCCGCAGGTCCCACCCGCCCGCCTTCGGCACCAGCCACAGGCTCCGCGCCGTGAAGACCACGCCGACGGCGAGGGCCGCCCATAGGCCGGCCCTCACGGACGCCAGCAGCACGAGCAGCGGCACGCACCACACCCAGTGGTGCGACCAGCTGATCGGGCAGACGAGCAGCGCGGTGAACGCGGTGACCACCGCGCCCCAGCCGTCCATCCCCTGCCGCAGGTACACCCGCCGGGCCAGCGCCAGCCCGGCCACCGAGACGAGGGCGGCCGGTAGCAGCCACAGCACGCCCGGCTCGGGGGTGTGCGCGAGGCGCGCGGCCAGCCCCTGCAGTGACTGGTTGTCGACGATCCACGCCTTCCCGACCCGGCCCGTCTCGAAGATCCGCCGGGTCCAGAACTCCACGCTGGCGGTGGGCAGTACGAGCACGCCCAGCGTGACCGTTCCGGCGAAGCCCGCCAGTGCCGTGAGCCCCGCCCGTACGCGTCCGGTCAGCAGCAGATAGACGGCGAAGATCGCGGGAGTGAGCTTGATGCCTGCCGCGACGCCGATGGCCAGACCCTTGCCGCGCGCATTGCCGGGCCGTCCCAGGTCCCACAGCACGAGGCAGACGAGCAGCAGGTTGATCTGCCCGAAGACGACTGTCTGGAAGACCGGTTCGAGCCACAGGCCGGCGGCCGTCGCAGCGAGCACCACGGGCAGCCCTCGCCCGTGCCACGGCGCTCGTGCCGGAGCGGCGAGGCGCAGCGAGAGCTGGACGAGGAGGGCGAGCAGCGCCGTGTTGCCGACGACGAAGGCGACCTTGGTGGCGGTCAGCGACAGCCAGCCGGCCGGTACGAACAGCAGCGCCGCGAAGGGCGGATAGGTGGCCGGCAACCGCCATCCGGTGACGGTGAAGCCGTAGAGATCGGCGCCGCTGACGACCGCTTCGCCTTCGGCGCGGTAGACCAGCACGTCGGCCATGGGGAAGCGCTGGGCGGCGCACAGCAGCGCCAAGGCGGTGAAGGAGAGGGCGAACAGCGCGACGGCGGCCCGCAACTCCGTTCGGGAGTGGCGGTCCGCGTCCAGCCCTGTCACGCGGGTGACGCTATCCGACGCGGGGAAACGTTCCGTGCTGCGACCTGCACGGGAAATCCGTTGGCGCCGCCGCCGCGTGCCTCACTAGGATTCCGCGTCTTGCCGCCTCCCGGACCGGGGAGGACCCCCGACCGCTCGGAAACCGGTCGGTGCTCTCTTCGCGCATCGCGTCAGCGCATCGCGTCACCGCATCGCGTCACGCATCGTTCGCCCCCGGAGGCACCACCATGTCCGCCCCTGCCCTGCCCCTCGACACCGAGCGGGCCCATCTCGCCGCGTCCCGTGCCGCGCTGCGCGCCATGCGCGAGGACACCGAAGCGCTCGACATCGCCGACGTCGCGGCCAACTGGGTCAACGCCGCGGTACTGCGGTCCGAGCTCGACGCCCGCATCACCTCCCTCGCCGACCTCCTCCACACCCCGCTCTTCTTCGGCCGCCTCGACTACCTCCCGCACCGGGACGGCGGCGCTGGCATGCCCTTCTACATCGGCCGCCGCCACGTGCACGACACCGACGGCGACCCGATGGTCGTCGACTGGCGGGCCCCGGTCTCCCAGCCCTTCTACCGGGCGTCGAAGAAGGACCCGCAGGACGTGGCGCTGCGCCGCCGGTTCGGCTACGCGGGCGGGGAGCTGACCGCGTACGAGGACGAGCACCTCACCGACCCGGACGAGGCGGAGGGGACGTCCCTGCTCCTCCAGACCGAGATCGAGCGCCCCCGAGTCGGCCCGATGCGGGACATCGTGGCGACGATCCAGCCGGAGCAGGACGAGATCGTACGGGCCGGGGTCGCCGGTTCCGTGTGCGTGCAGGGCGCGCCCGGCACCGGGAAGACGGCGGTCGGCCTGCACCGGGTCGCGTACCTCCTCTACACCCACCGCGAACGGCTCGCCCGCACCGGCACCCTCGTCATCGGCCCCAACTCCTCCTTCCTGCACTACATCGAGCAGGTGCTGCCCGCGCTCGGCGAGGTCGCGGTGCGGCAGGCGACGGTCGCCGACCTGGTGGCGCACGTGCCGGTGCGCGGCGCGGACGACGCGACCGCGGCCCGTATCAAGGGCGACGCGCGGATGGCCGAGGTGCTGCGGCGCGCGGTCCGGTCCGGGGTCAGCGTGCCCGAGGAGCCGTGCGTGGTGGTGCGGGGCTCCCGCCGATGGCGCGTTCCGGCATACGAACTGGCGGAGCTGATCGAGGAGTTGCTGACCCGCGACATCCGGTACGGGGCGGCCAGGGAGGCGTTGCCGCAGCGGATCGCGCACGCGGTGCTGGTCCGCATGGAGCAGGCGGGCGAGGCTCCCGACGACCGGGTGCAGGACGCGGTGGCCCGCGACGCGACCGTCAAGGCGGTGGTGAAGACCGCCTGGCCCGCCGTCGACCCGGCCAGGCTGGTGCTGCGACTGCTCTCCGAGCCGGACTTCCTCGCCGAGCAGGCCGCGGGCATCCTCAGCGCCGGTGAACAGAAGGCCGTGCTGTGGCCGAAGCCCGCCCGTGGCGTCAAGTCGGCCCCTTGGTCGGCTGCGGACGCCGTCCTCGTCGACGAGGCGGCCGACCTGATCAGCCGTACGGCCTCGCTGGGCCATGTGGTCCTCGACGAGGCCCAGGACCTCTCCCCCATGCAGTACCGGGCCGTCGGCCGCCGCTGCTCGACGGGTTCGGTGACGGTACTCGGCGACCTCGCGCAGGGCACGACGCCGTGGGCGACGGCGAGTTGGCAGGAGGCACTGCGGCACCTGGGCAAACCGGACGCGGCTCTCGAGGAGTTGACGGTCGGCTTCCGGGTGCCGCGCCAAGTGATCGCCTACGCGTCCAGGCTGCTGCCCGAGATCGCCCCGGAGCTGACGGAGGCGACCTCGATCCGGGAGTCGCCGGGGGACTTCACCGTACGGGCGTGCACGCCGGACGAGTTGACGGCGGAGGTCGTCGGCGCCTGCCGCGAGGCGCTGCTGCGCGAGGGCTCCATCGGCCTCATCGCCGCGGACGCGCGCGTACCGGCACTCGCCCGTGCCCTGGACGCGGCGGGCCTGCCGTGCCTCGCCCCGGGCGCGGAGACCAGCGCCGACGCCCGCCTCACCCTGGTCCCGGCGACCCTCGCCAAGGGCCTGGAGTACGACTACGTCGTCCT
>NZ_JBOHCV010000393.1:0-8034 GCF_050698815.1 Streptomyces sp. | reverse complement strand
GCCACTTCCCTGGCCGACGCCTCGCTCTTCTCGTAGGTCAGCGCGACATCGGCGCCGTCGGCGGCGAGCCGCAGCGCGATGGCGGCGCCGATGCCGCGGCTGCCGCCGGTCACGAGCGCGACCTTGCCGTGCAGGGTGGGCGTGGCCCGCTGTGTCGTGGTGTGGAGCATGATCGTCCCATTTCGTTGTTGAAGAGTGAACATGCTCGATCCTGGTCCAGGGTCCCCGTTCCGTCCGGCGGGATTCGGACGCAGCACTGCGTCAGCTCGTCAGTGCTGGTGCAGCTCGTCCAGGAGGGCGGGCAGCGACTCGCCGATCGGTTCGCGGACGACCTCGTCGGCCAGGTCGTCGTACGGGGTGGGCTCCGCGTTGACGATGATCAGCCGGGCCCCGTGCTCGACCGCGATCTCCACCAGTGAGGCGGCCGGCTGGACTTGAAGGCTGGTGCCGACGGCCAGGAAGACGTCGCACGCCTTGGCCGCCCCCACGGCCTGGCCCAGCACCTCGGGGTCGAGGGACTGCCCGAACATCACCGTCGCCGACTTCAGGATGCCGCCGCACTCCTGGCACTCCGGATCGGCCTCGCCCGCCGCCACCCGCTCCAGTGCCGCCGCCATCGGGGTGCGGACCTCGCACCCGGTGCAGACCACGGTCCGTGAACTCCCGTGCAGTTCGATCACCTTGCGGTCCGGAAGGCCGGCCAGCTGGTGCAGCCCGTCCACGTTCTGCGTGATGACCCGGACCGGCTTGCCCGACCCTTCCAGCTGGGCGACCGCCTCGTGTGCCGCGTTCGGCCTGGCGTCCCAGGTGGGACTGGTGCGGCGCATCTGCCAGGAGCGGCGCCGGATGTCCGGGTCGGACATGTAGAAGTCGTAGGTGACGAGCTTCTCGGCTTCCGGGTCGTTCCGCCATAGTCCCTGCGGGCCGCGGTAGTCGGGGATGCCGGAGTCGGTGGAGATCCCGGCTCCGCTGAGGATCGCCACGAGCGGGCCTCGCGGCGAGGTCGTCGTCGTCGCTTGGGGGTCGGCTGCCATGTCCGCCAGCGTAGTCATCCGGTTCGGGATGTCCCGGGCCGCAGGTCAGACGCGTCGACCGGACCTCTTGCGGCCGCCCGAATCTGCTGGTCAAACCTTCAAACAAACCCTTGCCAGAGCATGTGTATACGGCATACTGTCGCCCGCATCCTGTCGCCCGCTGAGAGGTGGGACGCCTTGCGCCCTCGCGTACCGGCCCTCGTCGCCGTCCTGGCCCTCACCGTCTCTGGTTGCGCGTCCCTGACCACGTCGGCCACCGAGGTGGGGGAGGTCCGGATGCGCGACGACCGTTCCGTGCGGGACGGCGGGATCCTCACCGTGGCGCTCAAGTCCGACCCGGACAAGCTCGATCCGAGCCTGGGGTCCACCCTCGTCGGCCGTACCGTCTTCGCCTCGATGTGCCAGAAGCTCTACGACACCGACGCGAAGAACCGGATCAAGCCCCAACTGGCCGCCGGAATGCCCGAGGTGAGCGACGACGGCCGGACCGTGGTGATCCCCGTCCGACGGGGTGTCCGGTTCAGCGACGGCACGACGATGGACGCCGACGCCGTACGGACCTCACTGCTGCGCCACCGCGACCTGCCCGCCTCCGCGCGCGCCAGCGAACTCAAGCCGGTCAAGAGCGTCGACACCCTCAGCGGCAACCGGGTCAGGCTGCGCCTGAAGGAGCCGTACGAACCGCTGCTCGGCGCGCTCGCCGACCGCTCCGGGATGGTGATGTCGCCGCGGGCGCTGAAGAAGTACGGGGAGGACTTCGCCGCGCACCCGTCCTGCGTCGGCCCCTTCCGGTTCGCCGAGCGGGTGACGGGCGACCGCATCGTGCTGGAGAAGGACCCGCACTACTACGGCGCCGACGACGTACACCTGGACAAGGTCGTCTACCGCACCATCATCGACGGCAACGTACGGCTTGCCAACCTGCGCTCCGGCGACGCCCAGGTCAGCGACCAGACCGCGCCCCTGGAGGTGCAGAGCGCGCTGACCGACGACAAGCTTCAGCTCTTCAACTCCCCGACGCTCGGCTACCAGGGCCTCACCGTCAACATCGGCAACAGCCGCGGCCTCGGAAAGCCGCCGGGGAAGGTCGACAGCGCGCTGGCCCGCGACAAGCGCATACGCGAGGCGTTCGCGCTCTCCCTCGATCGTAAGCTGATCAACGAGATCGTCTTCCAGGGCATGTACGACACCGCCTGCGGGCCCGTCGCGCCCTCAAGCGAGTTCGGGAGCAAAGTCCGCTGCCCGGGCCGTGATCTGAAGCGGGCGAAGCAACTGCTGCGGGAGGCCGGTGCGAAGGGGCGGGTGCCGGTCGAGCTGACCATCTCCAACACCGTCGAGGACATGCGTCTGGGCCAGGTCGTCCAGGCGATGGCGAAGGACGCCGGCTTCGACGTACGGCTGCGCCCCACGGAGTTCACCACGCTGCTGGAACACGCCGACAAGGGCGACTTCGAGGCCGTGTCGGTCGGCTGGTCCGGGCGGCTGGACCCGGCGGGCAACGTCGACGCCTTCGCCGGCACTCTCGGCTCCGAGAACCGGTCGGGCCTCTCCGACAAGGGCATCGACCGGCTCATCGAGGACGGCCGGCGCACCGCGGCGCCCGAGAAACGCAAGAAGATCTACCGCGACCTCACCGGCGCCATCAACGACGAGTACGGACTCATCTACCTCTACCGCCAGCGCAATTACGTCGTCACCACCAAGGAGGTCGCGGGCCTGCGGGTGTACGGCGACGGACTGGTACGGGTCGAGAACGCCGGCTACACCGGCGGCCAGGACGGAAAGAAGGCGAGCGCGCGATGAACCGGTATGTGCTGCGCCGCCTCGGCCAGTCGGCCCTGACCCTGATCCTTGTCAGCGTCGTCGTCTTCATCGGCGTACGTGCCATGCCCGGCGACACCGCACGCGCGCTCGCCGGCGAGGAGACCACCCCGGAGGCGCTGGCCGCCATCCGTCACCAGTACGGACTGGACCAGAACATCGCCGTGCAGTACGCGCGTTACGTCGAGAACGCCGTCACCGGAGACCTCGGCACCTCCGCCCGTACCGGGCTGCCCGTGGTCGACGGCATCTTCGACGCCCTCCCCGTCACCCTCGAACTGGCCCTCCTCTCCCTCCTGCTGGCCATCGTCGTCGGCATCGGCGCCGGGGTGATCGCCGCCGTCCGGCGCGGCCGGCCCGAGGAGTGGGTGGCCAACACGGTCGCGCTGCTGGGCCTGTCCGTACCCAACTTCTGGCTCGGCATCGTGCTCATCCTCGGCTTCGCCATCGCCGTGCCCGTCTTCGCCGCCTCCGGCTTCGTCCCCTTCGGCACCGACCCGCTGGAGAACCTGCAGCGGATGGTGCTGCCCGTCATCGTCCTCGGCAGCGGCCTGGCCGCCGTCGTGATGCGGCAGACCAGAGCCGCGATGCTGGAGTCGCTCTCCGCCGACTACGTGCGCACCGCTCGGGCCAAGGGCCTCGCACGGCGCCAGGTCATCGGCGGGCACGCGCTGCGCAACTCACTCGTCACCGTCGTCACCGTGCTCGGCCTGCAACTGGGCCACCTGATCTCCGGCGCGGTCGTCACGGAACAGATCTTCGTGCTCCCCGGCTTCGGCAAGCTGATGATCGACGCGGTCTTCACCCGCGACTACGCGATGGTGCAGGGCGTCGTGCTGTTCACGGCGACCGGCTACATCCTCGTCAACCTCGCCGTCGACCTCCTCTACTCCGTCATCGATCCGCGCATCCGGCTGGGAGGGGCACAGTGAGTACGGTCACCGGACCCGCGTCCGCGGCGTCAGCCGCGCCCGCCGACGCCGAAGCGGCCGACGCGCCACCGCGGCCGCCCGGCCGGCTGCGCCAACTGCGCCGCAACAAGCTGGCCTTCACGGGTGCCGTCATCGCGGCCCTCTTCCTCGTCGTCGCGCTCGCCGCCCCGCTGATCTCCCCCTACGGCCCGGCGCGCGCCGACTTCGGCTCCGCGCTGACGCCGCCCGGCTGGAGCCACTGGCTCGGCACCGACGACCTCGGCCGCGACCAGCTCTCCCGGGTGATCTACGGCGCCCGCGCCTCCATGCAGGTGGGTGTGCTCGCGGTCGTACTGGCCTTCGTGGCGGGCGTGCCGCTCGGCTTGGTCGCGGGCTTCTACGGGCGGTTCGCGGACTCGCTCGTCTCGCGGATCACCGACACCCTGCTGGCCTTCCCCTTCCTGGTGCTGGCGGTGGGGCTCGCGGCCGTACTGGGCCCCTCCCTGCTGAACGCCACCATCGCCATCGGCGTCTCCCTCGTCCCGCAGGTCATCCGGGTCACCCGGGCCGAGACGCTGCGCCTGAAGCACCTCGACTACGTCGGCGCCGCCATCGCCAGCGGCGGCGGCGACGGCGTCGTGCTGACCCGGCACATCCTGCCCAACGCCGCCTCCGCACTGCTGGTGCAGGCGACCGTCGGCGTTCCCACCGCCATCATCGGCGAGGCCCTGCTCAGCTTCCTCGGCCTGGGCGTCCAGCCGCCCGACCCCTCGCTCGGCGTGATGCTCTCCAGCGCCCAGCCCTACATCGCCGCGGCACCCTGGATGGCGGTCTTCCCCGGCCTCGCGATCGTCGCCGCGACGCTGGCCTTCAACCTCTTCGGCGACGGGCTGCGCGATGTGCTCGACCCGAGGGGAGTGACCCGGTGAACGAGGTGCCCGCGATGCCCCCTGCGACTGCTGTGCCCGCTGCGACCGCTGTGACCGCACCCGTGCTCCGCGTACGGGACCTGGCCGTCTCCTTCCGTACCGAGGACCGGCAGCTGCACGCCGTCGACGGGGTCGGCTTCGACGTCGCGCCCGGCGAAGTGCTCGCCGTGGTGGGCGAGTCGGGGTGCGGCAAGTCGGTGATGTCCCTTGCCGTCATGGGACTGCTGCCCCCGACCGCGACCGTCACCGGTTCCGTCACCCTGGACGGCCGCGAACTGGCGGGCGGGGACGAGAAGGAGCTGCGGGCGGTACGCGGCAGCGAACTGTCCATGATCTTCCAGGAACCGATGACCTCGCTCAACCCGGTGCTCACCGTCGGACGGCAGATCGGCGAAGTACTGCGGCGGCACCAGTCGCTGGGCAAGCGGGAGGCCAGGGAGCGGGCGGTCGAACTGCTCGATCTGGTGGGCATCCCGGCCCCCCGCAGCCGCGTGGACGCCTACCCGCACCAGCTCTCCGGCGGCATGCGCCAGCGCGTCATGATCGCCATCGCGGTCGCGTGCGACCCGGCCGTGCTGATCGCCGACGAGCCGACCACGGCGCTCGATGTGACGGTGCAGGCCGGAATCCTGGACGTGCTCACCTCGCTGCGGGAGCGGCTGGGCACGGCGATCGTACTGATCACCCACGACCTGGGCGTCGTCGCGCACACCGCGGACCGGGTACTGGTGATGTACGCGGGCCGCGCCGTCGAACACGCCCACGTCGACGACCTCTTCGCCCGGCCGCGGCACCCCTACACCCGCGGCCTGCTGGACGCCGTGCCACGCCCAGGCGCGCGGGCCGCCGCCCCCGCTGGGACCTCCCAGGCCGGAGGCTCTGGGGGAGAACGGCCGCGGCTGCGGGAGATACCCGGACTGGTCCCGAGCCTGGCCCGGCAGCCGGACCGCTGCACGTTCGCGCCGCGCTGCGCACGCGCGGACGAGCGGTGCACGACACAGCGCCCTGCCCTGGCGGAGCTGGCGCGCGACCCCGCGCCCGGCCACACCGTCGCCTGCTGGCACCCGGTCGCCCCGGTTTCGCCAGGGGGAGTCCAGGCCACGCCCGCCGAGGAGGCAGCAACGTGACCCCCATCGGAGCACAGCGCGGGGCCTCGGAGGCGAGTGGCGCCGGCGAGTCGCAGCCCCCCGCGCTCGAAGTACGCGACCTCGTACGCCACTTCGCCGGGCGCGGAGGCACCGTACGCGCCGTCGACGGGGTGTCGCTGACCGTGGGACGTGGTGAAGTCGTCGGGCTCGTAGGGGAGTCGGGGTCCGGCAAGTCGACGGTCGGGCAGTGCGTCGTACGTCTCGACGACCCCACCGCCGGTACGGTCCGCATCGGCGGCGTCGACGTCACCCGGCTCTCCCGGCGTGCCCTGCGCCCGCTGCGCAAGGACTTCCACCTCGTCTACCAGGACCCCTCCGCCTCCCTCGACCCCCGGATGACCGTGGGCCGCATCGTCGCCGAACCGCTCGTCCTGCACCGGATGGCGAGCGGCGACGCGCTGCGCGACCGCGTCGCCGGACTGCTGCGCCAGGTGGGCCTGCGGCCCGAGCTCACCGACCGCCGTCCGCACGAACTCTCCGGCGGACAGCGGCAGCGCGTCTCCATCGCCCGCGCCCTGGCCGTCGACCCGCTGCTGCTGGTCGCCGACGAGCCGACGTCCGCCCTGGACGTCTCCGTACAGGCGTCGGTGCTCAACCTGCTGGCCGACCTGCAGCGCGACCGCGGCTTCGGCTGCCTCTTCATCACCCACGACCTGGCAGCCGTGGAGTTCCTCGCCGACCGCATCGCCGTGATGTACCTCGGGGAGATCGTCGAACAGGCCCCGGCAGCCGAGCTGTTCGCCGCTCCGAAGCACCCCTACACCCAGGCCCTCCTCTCCGCCGTGCCCGTCCCCGATCCTCCCGCCCAGCGTGCCCGCGAACGGATCGTGCTGCACGGCGACCTGCCCAGCGCGGTCTTCCCCAAGGGCGGACCGGTGGAGCACGCGGTCGACTACTGCCGCTTCCACACCCGCTGTCCGCTCGCCGTGGACCGGTGCCGCACCGAGGCGCCGCGGCACCGTACCCTGCCGGGTGGCGACCACCAAGTGGCCTGTCACCTGGTGGGGGACGACGGCGCCGCACCCGACGCCGCCCACCCCGAGCGGCAGGACCGGCACACGACGCACACGACGCATACGACGTAGGGAGCCGCACGACCGTGTTCACGACCCGTCCGACCCTCCAGGGCACCTTCGGCATGGCCTCCTCCACCCACTGGCTCGCCTCGCAGACCGCGATGGCGGTGCTGGAGGAGGGCGGCAACGCCTACGACGCCGCCGTCGCCGCGGGCTTCGTGCTCCAGGTCGTCGAGCCCCACCTCAACGGCCCCGCCGGTGAGGTGCCGCTGATCCTGGCCCCCGCCGACGGCCCGGTGCGGGTGCTGTGCGGGCAGGGCGTCGCGCCGCGCGGGGCGACCGTGGCGCACTACACCTCGCTCGGCCTCGAACTCGTCCCCGGCACCGGTCCGCTGGCCGCCGCCGTCCCGGGCGCGTTCGACGCGTGGCTGACGCTGCTGCGCGACCACGGCACCAGGTCCCTGGAGCAGGTGCTGGGCTACGCCATCGGCTACGCCGAGCGTGGGCACCCCGCCGTCGAGCGGGTCGGCGAGACCGTCGAGACCGTACGCGAACTCTTCGAGACCGAATGGGCCGGCTCCGCCGCCCTCTACCTCCCCGGCGGCCGCTCGCCCGCCCCCGGGGCGCTGCTGAAGAATCCCGCGCTGGCCGCGACCTGGCAGCGGCTGCTGACCGAGGCCGCTGCGGCCGGACCGGGCCGCGAGCAGCGCATCGAGGCGGCCCGCCGGATATGGCGGGAGGGGTTCATCGCGGAGGCGCTGGTCTCGGCGGCGGCACAGCCCACCCTGGACACCTCCGGCGAACGCCACACGGGTACCCTCACCGGCGAGGACCTCGCCGGCTGGGAGGCGAGCTACGAGGACCCCGTCACCTTCGACTGGAACGGCTGGACCCTCTGCAAGGCCGGCCCGTGGTCCCAGGGGCCCAGCCTGCTCCAGCAGTTGGCGCTGCTGCCCGACGGCATGGCTGACGGCATCGCCGACGGCACCGTGGAGTACGGCGGGGCGGAGTACGTACACCGCCTCATCGAGGGCACCAAGCTCGCGATGGCCGACCGCGAGGCCTGGTACGGCGACGCGGAGGGCGCCGCCGCCGTCCCCCTCGACGCGCTGCTCTCCGCGGACTACAACGCCGGGCGGCGCGCGCTCGTCGGGGAGCGGGCCTCCCGCGAACTG
>NZ_JBOHCV010000392.1:0-9731 GCF_050698815.1 Streptomyces sp. | reverse complement strand
GCGCCGCGGTGCTCGCGGCCGAGAAGCAGCCGCACCGTGCCCGCCTCGTCGCCCGTGCCCTGGCCGGCAACCCCGGCCCGTACCAGGTCGTCACCGCCGATGCCACCCGCCCGCCCTGGCGGCCCGGCACCTTCGACCGGGTCATGGTCGACGTCCCGTGCACCGGTCTGGGCGCACTCCGCCGCCGGCCCGAGGCTCGCTGGCGGCGCGGCCCGGACGACGTGGCGGGCTTCGCGCCGCTCCAGCGCGATCTGCTGCGGCAGGCCCTGAACTCCGCACGGGTCGGCGGCGTCGTCGGCTATGCGACCTGCTCGCCCCACCTGGCCGAGACCCGCGCCGTCGTCGACGACCTGCGCGAGGAGACCGGCGCCGAACTGATCGACGCCCGCCCGCTGCTGCCGGGCGTCCCCGACCTGGGCGACGGCCCCGACATCCAGCTCTGGCCACACCTGCACGGCACCGACGCGATGTACCTCGCGCTGCTGCGCCGCCCGCCCGGCTGACCGGCTCCGAGCGGGGCGGCAGCAGACCGTGCCCGGTGTCCTCCTGCCCTCAGCGTCCTTGCCAGTCGGGGGCCCGCCCGTCCAGGAACGCTGCGACGCCTTCGCGGAAGTCGCGGCTGCCGTAGCACCGGGCGTAGAGGTCGTCGGCGGGGCCCGGTGCCGAGGCGGTGAGCACTCGCCGGTCGGCTTCCTTGAGGGCGGCGAGGGTGAACGGGGCGCACCGGGCGATGTCGGCGGCGAGCCTGCCGACGTGATCGTCGAGGTCGTCCGGCTCGACGATCGCCTGTACGAGGCCGGCCTCGTGGGCCTCCTGAGCGGTGATCAACTGGGCGGTGAGCAGGGCGCGCAGGGTGAGTGCCCTGCCCAGGGATGCGTACAGCCGGGCGACGACGGACGGGGCGAGGCAGTTGCCGAGGGTACGGGCGATGGGAGCGCCGAACACCGCGTCCGGGGTGCACAGCACCAGGTCACAGCAGGCGGTCAGCGCGATGCCGGCACCGACTGCGGGGCCCTCGACGACGGCGATCACGGGCATGCGCAGCCCGGCGAGGCGTTCGACGGCGCGGCCGACGCGCCGCTCGTAGGCGATGCCGTCCTCGCCCGTCGCGAAACCACGGAATTCGCGGATGTCGGTGCCGGCGGCGAACGCGCGGCCACCGGCGCCTCGGAGCAGCGTCAGCCGGACGTCGGGGTCCGCGTCGATCTCCTCGCAGGCCCCCTCGAGTTCGTCGTACATGCCCAGGGTCAGGGCGTTGCGCCGACGTGGGTTGGACAGCGTGAGGTGCGCGGCGTACGAGCGGGTGCCCGGCACCGGTTGCCGGGTCCAGCCGACGGACGGCCGGTCGTCTGCGTCGGTCACGCGTCCCCCAGGAGTTCCTCGTTGTGTTCGCCGAGCAGCGGGGGGTGGCGGCGCACCCGGGCGGGGGTGCGGCCGAGCTTGACCGGGAAGCCGAGAACCCGGCGCCTGCCCTCGACGGGGTGGTCGTACTCCTCGACCATGCCGCGCGCCCGGGCGTGCGGGTCGTGCTCGAGGATCTGTTCGTAGTCCAGGATCGGCCCGGCGGGCACACCCGCGTCCAGCAGCCGGGTCACGCACTCGTCGGTGCTCTCCGCCGCCAGCCGCCCCTCCAGCAGGGCGATCAGCTCCGCCCGGTGTTCCATGCGGGCGGTGTTGGTGGCGAACCGCTCGTCGTCGGTCAGATGCCCCAGCCCGAGCGCGGCGCACAGCCGGTGCCACAGACGCTCGTTGTTGGCGGCGACCGTCACGTACCCGTCCGCGGTCCGCACCACCTGGTACGGGGCGGACATCCGGTGCGCCGACCCGAGCCGCTGCGGCGCCCGGCCGGAGGCGAAGAGCTCGGTGGACTCCCACACCGACATGGCCAGCACCGCCTCGTACAGGGAGGTCTCCAGGTACTGGCCTTCTCCGGTTCGCAGCCGGTGGGTGTGTGCGCCGAGGATGGCGACGGCGCACAGCATCCCCGCCCCGAGGTCGCCCACGGGCAGTCCGCACTTGACGGGCATGCCGCCGGGATCGCCGGTGACGCTGACGGCGCCCGCCATGCCCTGGGCGATCAGGTCGTACCCGGGACGGCCCGCGTACGGGCCGTACTGGCCGAAGCCCGATATCGAGGCGTAGACGACGTCCGCCCTGATACGCCGTACGGCCTCGTAGTCCACCCCGAGCCGGGCGGCGACACCCGGCCGGAAGTTCTCCACTACGACGTCGGCCCCGGCGGCCAGCCGGCGGAAATCCGCCAGCCCGGCGTCGGACCGCAGGTCGAGCGTGACACTGCGCTTGTTCCGGTTCAGCGCGTGGAAGGCCGGACTGTCACGGCCGGGCAGTGGGGCGTCCCAGGACCGGCGGACCTGGTCGCCGGAGCCGGGCGGCTCGATCTTGATCACGTCGGCGCCGAGGTCGGCGAGGAGCATGGTGCAGTACGGCCCGGCCATCACCTGGGTGAGGTCCAGGACGCGGATGCCGTCGAGAGCGTCGGCGGAAGGGCTGGTGGTCATTGCCGGATCTCTCCTTCCAGCGCCGCCCGCACCAGCTCGACCGGGTGCCAGGCACTGCGTTCGGTGCCGTGGAAGATCTGCTGCCTGCAGGAGACGCCGGTGGCGGCGAGGACGGTCTCCTCGGGTTCCGCGGTGATCGCTGGGAAGAGGCGGTCGTTGCCGACGGTCATGGAGACGTCGTAGTGCTCGGACTCGAATCCGAAGGAGCCCGCCATGCCACAGCAGCCCGCGTCCAGTTCGACGACTTCCGCGCCCGGAATCCGCTCGAGCAGCGCCACGGTGGCCGCGGTGCCGACCTCGGCCTTCTGGTGGCAGTGGCCGTGGTAGAGGATTCTGCGTCCGGCGGGCCAGGCGTCCTCGCGCAGCCGGAGCCGGCCGTCGTCGATGGCCTCGGCGAGCAGTTCCTCGACCTGGCGGACCCGCCCGGAGATGTCCTGGACGGCCGGGTCCTGCGGCAGCATGGCCGGGTGTTCGTCGCGCAGGGTCAGCAGGCAGGAGGGCTCACAGCCGACGACGGGCGAGCCCGGCTCGGTCGTTTCGGCGAGCAGCCCGGCCAGCTTGCGCGCCTGGTCCCTGGCCTCGTCGACGAGGCCCTTGGAGAAGTTGGCGCGGCCGCAGCAGCCCCGGGCCTCCAGCGAGACCCGCCATCCGGAGTGTTCCAGCAGTTCGACGGCGGCGCGGCCGATACCGGGCTCGGTGTAGGTGGTGAAGGAGTCGGCGAGGTAGGTGACCGTGCCGAGCGGGGCCTGAGCCGCCGCGGCCCCGCGCCGTCGGAACCAGCGCACCAGGTTGCGGCGGACGTAGACCGGCAGTGGACGGGCCGGGGTGATGCCCAGCCACCGGTCCATCAGCGCTCGCACGGTACGGAGTCGCCCGGGGAGGTTGGACAGGGGTGCGGTGGCCGAGCCGAGCCGGTTGAGCGAGCGGATGGAGCCGAAGATCCTGGATCTGCGGGGGACTCCGTGCTGGTCGTGATGGTGGGAGAGCGATTCCGCCTTGAGGGTGGCCATGTCGACGCCGAGCGGGCATTCGCTCTTGCACGCCTTGCACATCAGGCACAGGTCGAGGATCTCGTGTAGGCGCCCGTCGCCCAAGGCGCGCTCGGGCCGCGGGTCGGAGAGCGCCTTCACCAGAGCGTTGGCACGGCCGCGGGTGGAGTCCTCCTCTTTGTACGTCGCCATGTACGAGGGGCACATCGCCCCGGTGTCGCTCTTGCGGCACAGCCCGATGTTCATGCAGCGGTCCGCGGCGCCGCGCATGCCCCCGACGACCTCGAAGTCCAGCCGGGTGCGCAGCGGCCCGGCGGGCGGCAGGGCGGGGTCGCGGAGGTTGTCGGTCATGGCGGGAGCGTCGACGATCTTGCCGGGGTTGAGGCGGCTGTGCGGGTCGAAGAGGCCCTTGACCCGGCGCATCGCTTCGTAGAGATCGTCGCCGAAGATCTCGCGGTTGAACTCGCTGCGGGCCAGACCGTCGCCGTGCTCACTGGAGTTGACGCCGCCGTATTCCTTGACGAGGTCCTTGATCTCTTCGGCGACGGCTCGCATCGTGGCGATCTGGGCGGGATCGGCCGTGTCGACGAAGGGCCGGATGTGCAGACAGCCGACCGAGCAGTGGCCGTAGAAGCCGGCGCTCAGACCATGGCGGTCCAGCACCTCCTTGAAACGGCCGGTGTATTCGGCGAGATGGACGGGGTCGACGGCGGTGTCCTCGATGAAGGCCAGCGGCCGGCGGGTCCCTTCGCCGGCGGCCATCAGCAGGCCGAGGCTGGACTTTCGTACCTTGAGGAGGGAGCTCTGCTGGGCGGGCGTGACCGCCTTCAGCGTGTGATAGCCGTGGCCGTGGCGTGACCAGAGCGCGGTGAGCCGTTCCAGCCCGCCGAGCAGTTCGCGTTCGTCGTCGCCGGTGAAGCTGACGAACAGGAGGGCCTCCGGATCGCCTTCGAGGATGCCGCTCAGCGAGGCGTATTCGATCTTCTGCCGGGCCAGGTCCAGGATCGTACGGTCCATCAGCTCCACCGCCCCCGGATCGCAGGTCAGGGCGTCCTCGGTGGCGCCGATGGCGGCGGCGACCGAGGCGAAGTGCCCGACGGCGATCACCGTACGGGTGGGTTTGGGCACCAGGTCGACGAGGGCCCGGGTCGCGACCACGAGGGTCCCCTCGGAGCCGACGACGAATTTCGCCAGGTCGAAGCCGTCGTTCCCGTGGACCGAACGGGCCACCCGGTCCAGCCGGTAGCCGCCGGCGCGACGCCAGAACTCCGGGAATCCCGCCTCGATCGCCCCGGCGTACTCCCCTGCGATCCGGGGGAGTTCGCCGTAGAGGCGCGCCTCCAGGGTCGGCAGACCGGCGCGGCGAACCCGCTCCTCTTCATCGACCGGGGCCAGCCGCGCCTGGGTGGCATCGGCGAGCACGACGTCGAGTTCGCGTACGTGGTCGATGGTCATGCCGTAGCGGATCGACCCGCTGCCGGCCGAGTTGTTGCCGATCATCCCACCGAGGGTGGCGCGGTTGCTGGTGGAGGTGTCGGGGCCGAACATCAGGCCCAGTGGCGCGGCGGCCCGGTTGAGCTGGTCCTGCACCACGCCCGTCTCGACCAGTGCGGTCCGCCGGTCCGCGTCGATCTCCACGATCCGGTTCATGTACTGGGACAGGTCCAGTACGAGCCCGGGGCCGACGGTCTGGCCGGCCAGGCTGGTGCCCGCTCCGCGCGGCACGACCGGTACGCCGTATTCGCCGGCCGCCGCCACCGCCGCCTGCACATCACCGGCGTGGCGGGGGAAGGCCACGCCCAGCGGTTCGATCGCGTACATGCTCGCGTCGCGGGAGAAAAGGTGCCGGGTGTAGTCGTCGAAGTGGACGTCGCCGTCCAGCTCCTTGCGGAGCCGGGCCTCCACATCACGGGCCGCCGCGTTCCGGGCTGCGGTGACGTCGCCGCTGATCGCTGTCATGTGCCGCTGACTCCAGGGACGTGTGGATGACGGGTCGTACGCGCTCGGCCGCCGGCGGGGAGAGTCACTCGGAGCGCATCAGGTCCAGCGCGGCCCCGAGACCGCCCGAATCGACGGGCACTCCGGCGAGTTCGAGCCCCATCTGCACCCCGGCGAGCGTCCCGGCCAGCGACAGGTCGTTGAAGTTCCCGAGGTGTCCGATACGGAAGACACGGCCGCCGAGTCTGCCGAGGCCCGCGCCCAGGGACATGTCGAACCGGTCCAGGATGATCCCGCGGACCTTGTCCGCGTCGTGGCCGTCGGGGACGAGCACGGCGGTGAGCGACCCGGAGGCCTCCCGTTCGTCGGCGCACAGCACGTCGAGGCCCCAGCCGCGGACGGCGGCGCGGGTGGCGGCGCCGTGCCGGGCGTGCCGGGCGTACACGCTGGGCAGACCTTCCGCGGCGAGCATGCGCAGAGCCTCTTCCAGGCCGTAGAACAGATTGGTGGCCGGGGTGTAGGCGAAGGAGCCGAGCCTGTTCGCCTCGATGATCGGCTGCCAGTCCCAGAAGGCCTTGGGCAGGCGGGCGGTACGGGAGGCGTCCAGCGCCTTGCGGCTGACGGCGTTGAAGCTCAGCCCGGGCGGCAGCATCAGCCCCTTCTGCGAACCGGCCACGGTGACGTCGACGCCCCACTCGTCGTGCCGGTAGTCGATGGAGCCGAGCGAGGAGACGGTGTCGACGAGCAGCAGCGCCGGATGATCCGCCGCGTCCATCGCCTGGCGTATCTCCGCGATACGGCTGGTGACCCCGGTCGAGGTCTCGTTGTGTACGACGCAGACCGCCTTGACCGCCCGCTCCTTGTCCGCGGCGAGTTTCTCGGCGAGGACGTCCGGGTCCGCGCCGTGCCGCCAGTCGCCGGCCACGAAGTCGCCGTCGACTTCGAGGCCGAGGGCGCGGGCCATCTCGCGCCAGAGCGTGGCGAAGTGCCCGGTCTCGAAACAGAGCACCCGGTCGCCGGGGCTGAGGGTGTTGACCAGAGCGGCTTCCCAGGCTCCCGTCCCGGAGGCGGGATAGATCACGACAGGTCCGTCGGTGCCGAACACCGGTTTGATCGCATCGAGGAGACGCAGCGTCAGTGCCGAGAACTCCGGGCCGCGGTGGTCGATCGTGGGGGCGGCCATGGCACGCAGTACCTGGTCGGGAACGTTGGTGGGACCCGGGATCTGCAGGAAGTGGCGACCGGTGCGCGGCGTCATGGGTCGACTCCTCGGAAGAGGTTGTGCCGTGAGGTGGCACGCTATATCGTGTGACGGCACAGCGGAGCATAGGGTTCGCCTTCGGAACGAGTCAATGGATGCAGAACGTCGTCAACGCCCTCCGGGCGCTGGAAGAGGTGGCCGCACGGCAGCCGATCGGCGTGGCCGACCTGGCGCGGGCTCTGGAGCTGCCCAAGAGTTCCGTGCAGCGCACCCTGGTGACGCTGCACACCGCCGGATGGATCCGCCCCACCGGCGGCGCCCCCACCCGATGGGTGGTGACCACCAAAGCGCTGCACGTCGGCCGGCACGCCACCGACGAGCTCGGGCTGCGCGACGTCGCCCTGCCGGTGATGGAGGAACTGCGCCGCCGTACCGACGAGACGATTCATCTGGCGGTACGGGAGGGCGGCAAGGTGGTGCTCGTGGAACGGCTGGAGACGGGTCAACCGGTGCGGATCATCCTGCCGTTGGGCCAGAATCTGCCCGTGCACGCGTCCGCCAACGGCAAGGCGGTGCTCGCCGCCGACCCGGCCGAGGCTGCCGAGCGGTACATCTCCGGTGGGCTGCCGGGCTTCACCGGTGCCACGATCACCGACCCGCGGCGGCTGCGTACGGAGTTGGCCGACACACGCGCACGCGGCTACGCGACGAACGGCGGTGAGTGGCGCACGGACGTCTCGGCCGTCGCGGCCGCGGTGATCGGGGATGCCGGACTGCCGGTCGCCAGCATCAGCATCAACGTACCCACCAGTCGCATGACCGAGGATGCGGTGCCGGCCTACGGAGCCCTGGTGAGCGAGGCGGCGAAGAAGGTCAGCGCCGCACTGGGCCACACCCGCGGAGCGGGCGGGGGGCAGTAGACGAATCCGGTCGCGAACCCTTGACGCGTCCCGGCACCCCTCTCATACTCGCCCAAGGCGAAAACCGGATTCCGGATCACGGAATAGTCCTGCGTGCGTAAATGAGCCCCAACAGCGCGCGCAGAGGGCGGAGTCGCGGGACCGGCAGGTTCCTGATTCCCGTTCAGAAAGGTGCCGGCACGCCTGCGAAGTGGCCGTCGACCGAAGGCGAGGAAGCCTCGTGTCAGATCACGTCATATCCATTATCGGGCTGGTGCTGGTATTCGCCGTCGCCACCCTTACTTCGGTCCATATGGGCGCGCTCGCCATCGTCGCCGCTTTTGTGGTCGGTTCCGCATTCGTCGGTGAATCCGCGGACGACATCTTCGGCGGGTTCCCGGGCGATCTGTTCGTCGTACTCGTCGGCGTCACGTTCCTGTTCGCCATCGCGAAAAGCAATGGAACCGTGGACTGGATGGTCCACCGGGCGACCCAGGCCGTAGGCGGCAGGATCGCGCTCATACCGTGGGTGATGTTCCTGGTCACGGCGGTAATGACCGGGTCCGGAGCGGTGGTGCCGGCGGCCGTCGGAATCATCGCCCCCATCGGTATGGGTTTCTGTGTGCGCTACCGCATCAACCCGGTCCTCATGGGCCTGCTCATCATCAACGGTGCCAGCGCCGGAGGCTTTTCACCGATCAGCGTCTTCGGCAGCATCACGAACGGCGTCGTATCGAGAAACGACCTCGCCGGGAATCCCACGCTGCTCTTCGTCAGCTCGTTCCTCTTCAACGTCCTGCTCAGCCTCGTCGTTTTCGTCCTCTTCGGCGGGCGGAGCCTTCTCGGCCGGCGTGCCGAGGACGAATCCCCGGCGGAGCCCGGTGAACCGGATCGTGGTCCGCTGGTGGCGGCAGCCGCCGCTGCCGGCTCCGACGGCAAGCCGGCAGCGGGAGGCAGCGGGAGCTCCGGTGCGGTGGCACCCCAGGGCGGCACCGGCCACACGCCCGCACCCGCGCCGGCCGGCAGCGCGGAAGGCACCCTCGAGGATCAGCCCCTGCGCCTCGACGGCACCCGGATACTGACCCTGCTCGGCCTGGTCAGCCTGGTCGTCGGATCTCTCTTCTTCGACCTCGACGTCGGCCTGATGGCTCTGACCGTGAGCGTGGTGCTCACGCTCGTCTCCCCGGCGTCGGCCAAGGGGGCGGTGGACCGCTGCGCATGGTCCACGGTCCTGCTCGTCTGCGGCATCGTGACCTTCGTCAGCATGATGGAGCGCATCGGGACCATCGACTTCCTCGGTGACAGCGTGGCCTCCATCAACGCCCCGCTGCTGGGGGCGGTGCTGATCTGCTTCATCGGGGCTGTGGTCTCCGCGTTCGCCTCCACGACCGGCATCCTGGGCGCGCTCATCCCGCTGGCCGTGCCGTTCCTGCAGGGCGGTCACGTCGGTGCGGTCGGGCTCATCATCGCCCTGGCGATCTCCTCGTCCGTGGTGGACTCCTCCCCGTTCTCCACCAGCGGTGCGCTGGTCACCGCGAACGCACCGGAGGAGCAACGGGACACCGTGTTCCGGCGCCTGATGGTGTGGGGATTCAGCATGGTCGCCATCGCACCGCCTCTCACGTGGCTGTTCTTCGTCGTGCCCGGCTGGCTCTGAGCGCTCACCTCACCGATTCCGGTCGCCGGCTTCCACCGCATCGGCCCGGGCCCGGGACCCGGCCTCCGGCGTGAGGGTGATCCCGAGGTAGATCACCACGGCGATGGATCCGGAGGAGTCCAGCAGGAAGTCGAAGACGGCCGGGGTGGGCAGGAAGTAGTTGGCCACGACGGTGGCCAGGCCGATGCTCGACGCGAGCAGCAGAGCGGGCACGGGTACGCGGTTGCGGGCGGTACGGCCGAGCAGGCGTGGAGCCTCACCACGGTCGGCGAGGCTGAAGACCGTGCGGGAGGACGCGTACAGCCCGGTCGGCGACGAGCTGATGTGGGCCGGTGGCTCGCGTCACGCGGGGGGATGGCATCATCCCGCTTGCGACGCCCGGACTCCGCATGCTGCTTCCCTGGGGATAATCAGGCCCCTGACCTGCGATTTCATGATAGGCATGACACATGGTTCAGATCAGTCCCAGCATTCTCTCCGCCGACTTCGCGCGCCTCGCCGACGAGGCGGAGGCGGTGCACGGTGCCG
>NZ_JBOHCV010000391.1:0-3365 GCF_050698815.1 Streptomyces sp. | reverse complement strand
GGAAGTCCTTGTAGCGGAGCTACCAGGGCTTTTGGCCAACGCGGCGTGGGGGCACCTCCCGGCCGAAGGCTGGGGGAGTGCGTGATGGGCGGCGCGACAGGGCAAAGGTTGCCGGGAGGGGCACTAGCTCTCCAGGAAGGCGGCCGGCACCTATGACGCCCGACTCACCCATCCCCCGGTTCCATCTGGCCGTGCCCGTCGACGACTTGGCTGCCGCGCGCCGCTTCTACGGGGAGATCCTCGGGCTGGAACGGGGCCGCAGCGCCCGGTCGTGGGTCGACTGGAATCTGTACGGGCACCAGTTCGTCACCCATCTCGTACCCGGACACCGCGGCGCGGCGGCACACAACCCAGTCGACGGTCACGACGTGCCCGTACCGCACTTCGGGCTGCTGCTGACGGTGCCGGACTTCCACCGGCTGGCGGACCGGCTGCGGGCCGCGGGCACCGAGTTCGTCATCGAGCCGTACCTGCGCTTCGAGGGAGAGCCGGGCGAGCAGTGGACGATGTTCCTCACCGATCCGGCGGGCAACGCCCTGGAGTTCAAGGCGTTCGCCGACGACGCGGACGTCTTCGCGACGGACTGAGCGTTGCGACGGACCGACCTGACCGGTCAGAAAACGACGCGTGCCCAGAGCGGCCTGTGGTCGGAGTGCTCGGAGTGGGCCACGCCACTCCACTCGACCCGCACGGACGGTGACACGAAGAGGTAGTCGATCTTCCCCTTGGCATGGGTCTGCTCGCCTGACCGGCAGGAACGGCGCTCGGGCCGCATACTGTCGCCGCAGGGACCGGCTGCCTCCTTGAGGGCACCATCGGCACCGCGCCGGTAGTCGCGGTGGTAGAAGCTGTCCAAGGTGTCGGAGGCCGGGAGATCGTTGATGTCTCCGCCGAGAATCGCGGTGTAGCCCTTGTACCGGGTGGCCAGGATCCGCCCGGCCTCCGCGGCCTCGCGCAGCCGGCTCCCGAGGAACTCGCCCGCACCCGGGGTGAGATGTGCGGAGCAGGCGACGAGCTTCCGTGACTCCGACCGCACGCAGATCATCTCGCGGTACTCGTCACCCACCGTGGAGCCGAGCAGGTGACTGGCAGCGGTGTCCTCGTCGAAGCCCAGGTCGTCGCGGAAGACGAGGGTGTTGCCGAAGTCGGTGGGGTGACGGCACCGGGCGGTGCTCCGGCTCTCGTCGAGGTTGTCGACCGGGCCGAACAGGACGGTGTAGCCGGGCAGCCGGTCCCGCAGCCGCGCGTCCCAGTCGCGGCAGGACTCCTGAAGGGTGATCAGCGCGGCCTTGCGGCCCTTCACCTCGGCGGCGAGCGCGTCGGCCGGCGCGTTGCCCTTCGTTCCGTGCTCGGTGGTCCCGCCGGCCATGTTGAACTGGCCGATGACGTAGGAGTCCGCCGAGGACTCCGGGCGCGGACTCACCGCGTAGGCGATCAGCAGTCCGCCGGCGAGCATGACCGCGACGATCGCGGCGGCGGCCGAAGGGGAGATCGCGACGCGACGGATGACGCCCTCCATGGTCCGTTGCCCCGGGTGCGAGGATACGCGCGCAAGCATGCGGAGGCGGCCGAGGAGCGTCAACGGGGCTCCGGGGTGATGTCACCCAGGGTTATGGGGAGGAAACACGGCCTCCCGGGCCGATAGGCTTTCGGCCATGGCGGCCACTGGATCAGAGCAGACGGGATCGAAGGCGTACTACGTCTCGACCCCCATTTACTACGTCAACGACGCTCCCCACCTGGGCCACGCCTATACGACCGTCGCAGGCGACGTCCTCACCCGCTGGCACCGTCAGCGCGGCGAGAAGGTGTGGTACCTCACCGGCACGGACGAGCACGGTCAGAAGGTCATGCGCACCGCGATCGCGAACGGGGTCTCCCCGCAGGAGTGGTGCGACAAGCTCGTCGATGAGGCGTGGAAGCCCCTCTGGGAGCACCTGGACATCAGGAACGACGACTTCATCCGCACCACCGAGAAGCGGCACACCGACCGCGTCCGCGAGTTCGTCCAGGATCTCTACGACAAGGACGAGATCTATCAGGGCGGGTACGAGGGTCCGTACTGCGTGGGCTGCGAGGAGTACAAGACCTACGGCGAGCTGCTGGACGGCGAAGGGGACTACGCGGGCCAGCAGCTGTGCCCCATCCACCGGACGCCGGTGGAGATGCTCAAGGAGGAGAACTACTTCTTCAAGCTCTCCCAGTACGGCCCGAAGCTGCTGGAGCACTACGAGCGGCACCCGGAGTTCATTCAGCCCGAGTCGGCGCGCAACGAGGTCGTGAACTTCGTACGGCAGGGTCTGGAGGACCTGTCGATCTCCCGGTCGACGTTCGACTGGGGCGTGAAGGTGCCCTGGGACGACAAGCACGTGATCTACGTCTGGATCGACGCGCTGCTCAACTACGCCACCGCTGTGGGATACGGCGCGGACCAGGACCGCTTCGAGCGGACCTTCCCGGCGGACGTGCACCTGGTCGGCAAGGACATCCTCCGCTTCCACGCGGTGATCTGGCCCGCGATGCTGATGGCCAACGGCCTGCCGCTGCCCGGCAAGATCGCGGCGAACGGCTGGCTGATGGTCGGCGGCGAGAAGATGTCGAAGTCGAACCTGACGGGCATCTCGCCCCGGCAGCTGACCGAGCACTTCGGCGTGGACGCGTACCGCTGGTACTTCCTGCGGGCCATCGCCTTCGGCCAGGACGGCTCGTTCTCCTGGGAGGACTTCACCGCCCGCTACACCAGTGAGCTGGCCAACGACTACGGCAACCTCGCCTCCCGCGTCGCGGCCATGATCGGCAAGTACTTCGACGGCACGCTGCCGACGGCGACGGCGAGCGGGGAGGCGGAACAGGCCGTCATCGACGGGCTGGAGAAGGCCGCCGCGGAGGCGGACGAGCGGATCGGCGAGCACCTGGACTTCTCCGGCGGCATCGCCTCGGTCTTCGACTTCGTCAAGCGGGTCAACGGCTATCTCACGGAGCAGGCGCCGTGGAAGGTCGCCAAGGACGAATCGGAAGAGGCCCAGGCCCGGCTGGCGACGATCCTCTACACCGCGGCCGACTCGCTGCGCGCCTGCGCGGTGCTGCTGAACGCGGTCATGCCGGAGTCGTCCGCGAAGCTGTGGGACTCGCTGGGCGCCGAGGCGCACCTCGGCGCGCTGGCCGATCAGCACGTGGGTGAGGCCGGCCGCTGGGGACAGCTCCCGGCGGGGGCGACGGTGACCAAGGGCGCGGCGCTGTTTCCCCGCCTCGAAGAGGCGAAATAGCACGAGCCCGCGGCTGGAAGAGCCCAAGTAACCGACCCGGACAGCGGAAGGCCCCGCCACCCGGGGCGGATTCTCGGGGTCCTCGCAACACCTGACGGC
>NZ_JBOHCV010000390.1:0-10394 GCF_050698815.1 Streptomyces sp. | reverse complement strand
TTCACAGACCTTCGACCTCAGCTTCGACGGCTCTGTCTACGACCTGTTCGTCACCTGGACCTGCGGGGGCACCCTCGTCGTACCGCAGCGCAGCCAACTGCTGTCCCCGGTCACCTTCGTGAACTCGGCTCAGCTCACCCACTGGTGGTCCGTACCCTCGCTGGTGTCCTTCGCGGAACGCCTGGGCACCCTGCAACCGAACAGCATGCCCACCCTGCGCCGAAGCCTCTTCGGCGGCGAGCCGCTGTTCCTCACGGGTGCGCGGCTGTGGCAGGCCGCCGCTCCGGCCAGCACGGTCGACAACCTGTACGGCCCGACTGAGCTCACGTGCACCTGCGTCGGATACCGGCTCCCGGCCGAACCGGAGGAGTGGCCCACGACGCCGAACGGCACGGTGCCCATCGGCAGTTGCTACCCAACGGTGGAGTACGTCCTGCTGGACGAGGACGGCGACCCGGCCGCGGACGGCGAACTGTGCCTCCGCGGGGCGCAGCGCTTCCCCGGGTATCTGGACCCCGCCAACAACGCCGGCCGTTTCCTCGAGGCCGACGAGAACGGTGGTGCCGTCCAGCCGCATACGGGCAACACGTCGCCGACGGACCGTTCTTGGTACCGCACGGGGGACCGGGTCGCCGAAGTGGACGGTCAGCTCGTACACCTGGGACGGACGGATCACCAGGTACACATCCGTGGTTACCGCATCGAACTGGGCGAGATCGAGGCGCTGCTCAGGCGGCAGCCTGAAGTTCGCGACGCCATCGTTGTCGCCGTGGAGGGCCGCAACGGCGAAAAGGACCTGGAGGCGGCCGTCAGCGCACCCCACGGCGACACGGAGCGCATGTACCGCCATCTCAGCGCCCACCTCCCCGCGTACATGCTCCCGCGCCGCATCACCACCTTCGAGCAACTACCGCTCAACACGAACGGCAAGATCGACAGGCGTGCCCTGGCGACCGCCCTGTCACAAAACGCCCTCTGACCCCGAAGACAGCCCGGCCGGGGCGCACCGAGAAGTCCAGTCACATCCTCAAGGTCTGTGAGACTCAGGAATGTTCGACGTCATCGTGGTGGGCGCTCGGTGCGCCGGATCACCCACAGCCATGTTGCTCGCCCGCGCCGGGTACAGGGTGCTTCTCCTGGACAGAAGCGAACGCGGCTCCGACACCCTGTCCACTCATGTCATCCACCAGCCGGGGGTCGCCGCCCTCGCCCGCTGGGGACTGCTCGACCGAGTCCGCGCTTCCGGATGCCCGCCCCTCGACCGGGTGCTCTATGAGGTGGAGGACATCCGTCTGGAGGGGAGCAGCGGGGGCATGGACGGGCAGCGCGCCGGCTACGCGCCACGCCGCCATCTCCTGGACGCCATCCTGGCGGACGCGGCGGTCGAAGCCGGTGCCGAGTTCCGCAGCCGTTGCTCGGTCACCGGGCTGCTGCGCGACGACTCCGGCCGTGTGCAGGGAGTCCGTGTGAGACACCGGGGACGCGACTTCACCGAGCGAGCACGCCTCGTGATCGGCGCGGACGGGATGCGTTCCACTGTCGCCGCATTGTGCGACGCCCCCTACACGCAGCAGACACCGCGTTTGACGTGTGCCTATTACGCCTACTGGGAGCAGGTGCCGACCCTCCTGGAACTTTACGAGAGGCCGGGAGCCTGGGTGGCCTCCGTCCCCACCAACGACGACGCCACACTCGTCCTCGCCTACTTCCCGCAGTCAAGCTTCGAGGAAGTGCGTGCCGACGCCGACCACGCATATCTCGAACAGATACGCGCCACGGCTCCAGCGTTGTACGAGCGGTTGCAAGGCAAGCGGCGTACCGAACGGCTGCGTGGCACCGGACACCAGGAGAACTTCTTCCGGTGCGCGACCGGCCCCGGCTGGGCACTGGTAGGCGACGCCGGACACCACAAGGATTCCATCACCGCCCGTGGAATCACCGACGCGTTTCTCCAGGCAGAATCACTGGTTGAGTACATCAGCGACGGCTTTGCCGATCAGGGGGACCTGGATGCGGCGTTGCGGGCATATACGCGGAACCGGGACGACCTGATGGCGGAGGGCTACCGGGCCGCGCTGTCGGCGGCCCAGCTGGAAACCCATCCCAAGCGCCTGTCGCTGCTGCGCGCGGTGCAGTCGGACCCCGAGCTCACCTCGACCTACTTCGACGTATTTGCCGGAATCAAGCCGACCACTGCCCTGTACACGCCTCGACTACTGGCCCGCCTATAAGTGTACCTGCACGAAATCTTTGCGTTCCGACGGGTAACCACACGGCAGCACGTGTATCAACTCAGACGACGGCGAAGATCGCTTTCCTGTCGGCCCAGGCAACTGGTAGACATGACCCCGTGAACGGGAGAATCCCCGCGGGCCTTCGCGGAGGAGGGGGCGGCGCTCCTCACCATCGGTCCGCTGTCGCGAGGAAGAAGATGTCAGACGAACGCGACCGGCACGGAGGGCCCAAGACTGTACGCCGACGCTCCCTGCGTATTGCGCTGCTTACGCCCATTTTGATACCCGCAGTCGCTCTAGCGGCAATGTGGGGCTTTGCGGCAAAGGATTCAGTCGACGACGGGCTCCGGCTGAGAGCCGAAGCGGAGTCCGGTGCTTCGGCCGGGCGATCGGTCCACACCTTGGTGACCCGTTTGCAGGATGAACGACGCCTCACCTCCATGTGGCAGGATGACCGTACCGGCGAAACGTACATAGCGCTCAAAAGGGCTCGCTCTCGCACCGACATCGCGGTCACGAGGTTCAACGCGTCTGAGGCGAAGCTCAAGGGTTCGGCCGACGCGGACACCGAACGCGGCGTGGTCAAAGAGCTGAACGATCTCACCAAGCAGCGGAACCGGATTGATTTGCACGCTGCTAACCGCGGCAGTGCCTACCGGTACTACACGGGGGTCACCGCGGCAGGCACCACGCTTCTCACGGACGTTCTGCACAGCGAGGACGGGCAGCTCGCCCACAACGCGGCTGCGGTGACCTCGCTGGTTCACATCGCCGAGCTGATTTCCCGGGAAGACGCGCTGTTGTCCGGCGCCCATTCATCCGGGCGTATGTCGCCCGCTTTCCGTCAGGCCTTTCTGGGACATGTCGCCTCTCAACGGCAGGTCGCCGGGACCCTGAACACCCGCGACATACCCGGTGCGGCAGCCGAGGACTACCAGCGCACGACCGACAAGCCGCAGTGGGCCGTACTGCAGAACATCCAAGCCGCCGTCGATGCCGATACGACCGGGAACACGACGCGGAACACGACCCTGCGCAGGGACTGGATCGAACGGGCCGACAAATGGCGGCCGGCCGCGGACGTCGTCGGCAGGGATCTGCGTGACGGGGTCTCGGCCTCGCTCGACAGCATGGCCGAGCACAAGTCCAACCGCGCAGACGACGCCCTGCTGACCGCGGTGGCGGGATCCGCGGTGGTACTGGCCGTGCTGGCGTTCACGACTGTTCTGGCGGTTCGGCTCTCGCGTTCGCTGTCCCGCAGGCTGTCGCGGCTGAGTTACGCGACGACGCAGTGGACGGACAGAGTACTCCCGGACCTCGTGGACCGATACGAACGAGGTGACCTGGCCGGCGCTGCGGCTGAAATGCCGTATGAGAGCAGCACCGACGACGAAGTGGGACGACTGGTCGCGGCTGTACGCGAACAACAGCGCACCGCGGCCAATGAGTTGGGCGGACTCGCCAAAGCGATCGACGACCGGTGGAAAGCCGCGGCGCTGACCAGCGAGCAGAAGGCCCGCAAGCGTGACGGTGCCGAGACTGTGGTGCTGGGCCTCCTCCGGCGGAACCAGCTGCTGATCAGCCAACTGATCACGCTCATCGACAGTCTGGAGCGCAGGGAGCACGACCCCGAGCTGCTGACAGACATTTTCAAGATCGACCACCTGGTTACCCGTCTGCGCCGGGACCTGGAGAATCAGTCGCTCATCGTGGGTGTCCAGCCGGGCCGCCGCTGGAGTAGACCCGTCCCGGTTTTCCAGGTGCTGCGCAGTGCTGTGGCGGAGACCGTCGACTACACCAGGGTGGAAGTGGAGACCGCGCCGGAGTTCTCGCTCTCCGGCCGAGTCGTCGCCGATGTCGGCCACATACTTGCGGCTCTCATCGAGAACGGCACTTCCTTCTCCCCGCCCCACACCAACGTCATCGTCAGTGCGGAGGAAGTGGCCGAGGGCCGGTTGGTCGTCGAAGTCATCGACCGCGGCCTGGGCATGAACGCGGAGCGGTACGAGGAACTGAACCGACTGCTCGCCGATCCGCCCGAACCGGACGTGACACGGCTGGGGGAGATTCCACAGCTGGGGCTGTTCGTGGTGGCACTCCTGGCCAACCGCATCGGCCTGGAGATAACGCTGTGCAGGTCGGCGTACGGAGGAACGAAAGCCGTCGTACTCATCCCCAGCGACCTGCTGGAGGAAGCTCCGCCCCTACTGCCGAGGGTCACAGAGCCCGCGCGAGAGCAGCCTGCCGAGCGCCACTCCAGCGACAGCACGGAGGACACGACGCCGCGGCCGCAGTGGGAGCCGCAGCGGCGGCCGGAGCCGCGGCCGGAGCCTGAGCCGCAGCGGCGGCCGGAGCCGGAGCCGGAGCCGCAGTGGGAGCCGGAAGACGATCTGGGCGGCTATCCCGCGTACACAGGCGGAGGGTTGTTGACGCGCTCCCGGACACACACGGCCGCAGATGCCCTTTCGGCGATCGGGTTGATTCCGCCGTCGGTTGAACCGGAGGCAGCAGCCACAGCCACAGCCACAGCCGAAACGGCCACCCGCAACGAAGTGTCACAAGAACCCCCCGGGGGGTCGCAGAAATCCATGACGCTGCCCACCAGGAGGCCGGGCGAGAACCTCGCAGCTCCACTGCGTCGGTCGTCCGAGCAGTGGCCCGCGGCAGACGAGGACGACACACCTCTGTGGCCTGCCCCCGACCGGGCAGGCGGGATCGCGGGGGCCGTCCAGCGGGCTGGTCGGCAAGCGCGCACCGAGTCGTCGGATGCTCAGTGCGATGGCGCCTCTCCGGGGACGCCTGAATTTGACGGGGGCACTGAGGTTCTTGAGGAAGGGTCAGAACATTGACTGAGCATTCGCCTGTCTCCGAAAAGCTCAATTGGCTTCTTGATGGTTTACTGGAGCGGGTGCCGGAGACGCTGCACGCCATTGTGCTGTCGCAGGACGGGCTGCTTCTCGCACGCTCACACGAGCTCAGCAAGGACGACGCTGATCACATGTCGGCCTTGGCCTCCGGGCTGCACAGCCTTTCACGGGGCGCTGCGCGTCGTTTCGATGGTGGAAAGGTGCGCCAGACCATTATCGAGATGGAGAACGTCCTCCTTCTGATTACCGCGGGTGGTGACGGGTCGCGGCTGGCCCTGCTTGCTTCCGAAAATGTCGACGCAGGATTGGCGGCCTACGAGATGGCAAAGGTCGTTCAGCAGGTCGGTGCGCACCTCAGTGCGGCACCTCGTGTCGAAGTTGCCCCCAGTGATCTGTCCCGCTGAATGGACACCCCTAGTAACCCACAGTGGTTCGACAAGGAGGCCGGGTTCACCACCCGGCCTTATGCGATCACCGGTGGTCGCACCATACCCAGTCGATCAGATCTCACATTGATCACCCAGGTGGTCGGGAGTGAATCGCGCACCGACCAAGAGACGCGCAGGGAGCAGCCGGAGTCAGCAGCCATCCTCGAACTTGTCGAAAGACGTCCCCTGGCGATCGTTGAAATCGCATCATATTTGGACCTGCCGGCCAGCGTGGTGAGAGTTCTCTGCGGTGACCTGGCGGACAGGTCGCTCATCCTGGTCAAGAAACCCGGCCTGGAGAAGAGCACCCCGGATGAACATGCTCGCGTGTTGCGTAAGGTGATCGATGGCATTCGAAAGCTCTGAGCAGAGGCGCGCCGGGACGGCAATGCCGACGGCGCTGAAAATTCTGGTGGCAGGCGGTTTCGGTGTAGGTAAGACAACGATGATCGGATCGGTCAGTGAAATCGAACCACTGAACACCGAAGAAGACATCACTGAAGCGAGTCTGGGTATCGACGATCTCAGGGGTACCCCGGAGAAATTAACAACCACGGTCGCCATGGATTTTGGTCGGATCACCCTTGACCAAGAGGGCGAAAATGTACTGTATCTGTTCGGCATGCCTGGACAGGAACGCTTCTGGTTCATGTGGGAGGACCTCGCATCGGGGGCGCTGGGGGCTGTGATACTCGCCGATCCCCGGCGGCTGTCCGACTGCTTCGCCTCCGTGGACTTCTTCGAACAGTGCGGCATCGCTTTCGCGATAGGTGTCAACTGCTTCTATGGTGAATGCGACTTCACAACTGAGCAGATACGGACTGCTCTGAACCTGCGGTCCCCTGTACCCATCGTCATGTGTGATGTGCGGTATCGCGACCCCAGCAAAGAGGTACTCCTTGCTTTGCTGGAGTCCGAACATGCGAAAGTGAAGGCCTGATCACCCGCCTTCGGTCCACCGCTGGTGACGTGCGGCCGATCCGGCCGGCTTGCGGGTCAGCGCCGCGCCCAGCAGCCCTGAGCCGGGGCCGAGTTGGGCGTAGCGGATCGGAGGCGGGTCGGGGCGCGGCGACCGTACGGCAAAGGTGCTCCGGGCCGGTTCGTCGAGCAGTCCGCCGGAGGTGCCGAGGCCGCCGCCCATCACCACCGCCTCCGGGTCGAGCAGGGAAACCGTCCACGCCAGCGCCGTACCCAGGGCCCGGCCTGCCGTGATCAGCACCTCCCGCGCAGCCCCGTCTCCGGACGCGGCCCGCCGTACGACCTCGCGGGCCTCGGCGACCTCGGCTCCGGTGGCGGCGGTGTACCGGGCCGCGATGCCCGCGCCGGAGACGTACTCTCTCAGCGGACCGTCACAGAACGCACCCGTCACCTTGTCGAGACGACCTCATTGTGCGCCGTAAGCAACTCGACTTACGGTGGGGCGACTTGAGGCGCTCGATCTCAGGCGTACGGGTACATGCTCTGGAACGTCCAGCGAGGCAAGTGGCGGAGGAAGCATGGAGATCAAGAAGGTCGTCGTCCGCGAAGAGGCCAGGACCAGGGAACGGCACGTCATCGAGAAGAGGCCGACACGCTGAGCGGAAGAGGGGCGCCGGGCGAGGACCGGCGCCCCATCGGCGCGAGGGAGACCTCATGCGCATCCAGCTGACGACCATGCCATGGCAGCCGATCGAGCTTCCGTCGCTGCAAATCGGTCTGCTTCGCGCGTTGTTGGCCGAAGCGCGACCGGATGACGAGGTGCGGGAGTTCCACGGATCGCTGCGCTGGGCGGAGTTCCTGCTGAAGCGCACCGGGGGACGGCTGCGGCCGGACGACCATATCGTGGTGGGCAGCGAATCGATCTTCGACGGGCTCGGGGACTGGGTCTTCTCCGGTGTCCTCTACGGCGACCCGGAATGGGGCGTCACTCGCCTGGCGGAGTACGCCGAGCGGCGGGGCGTCGACATCGGCACCGCATCCGAAATGCGCGGCCACGCCACGGAGTTCATCGCCCACACGGCCGCGGAGATCCTTGCCGAGGCTCCCGATGTGGTCGGGTTCACCAGTACGTTCATGCAGAACGTGTCCTCGCTCGCGCTGGCCCAGGAACTCAAGCGCCGCCGCCCGGCGCTCACGGTCGTCTTCGGCGGAAGCAACTGCGACGGTCCGATGGGGCACGCACTTCACCGCAACCACCCCTTCGTCGACTACGTCGTGCGCGGCGAGGCGGAGTACGCCCTGCCCGCACTCCTGGCGCACATCGAGCAGCCGGACCGCGGCGCCCCGCCGAGCGGCGTACCGGGCCTGTGCTGGTGGGACGGCGCGGTCTCGCGGGCCAACGCGGAGAGCCGGCGCACCGTCGCACCCGCCGACATTCCCTCACCCGACTACGACCTTTGGCAGAAGGCCGTGGATTCCTCCCCGGTGGCCGAGTACATACACCCAAAACTGGTGGTGGAGGGCGCCCGCGGCTGCTGGTGGGGCGAGAAGCACCACTGCACCTTCTGTGGACTCAACGGCTCGGCCATGTCCTTCCGCGCCAAACCCGGCGAGCGTCTGTGGAGCGAGATCGACCGACTCGTACGCCGCCACCAGATCCTCGACATCATCACCGTCGACAACATCATGGATATGGCCTACTTCAAGGACTTCCTGCCACGCGCGGCGGAAAGCGGCTGGGACCTGAGGATGCATTACGAGGTGAAGTCGAACCTCACACCGGAACAGCTGGCCCTGCTCGGCCGGTCGGGCGCGGTCCACATCCAGCCGGGCATCGAGAGCCTGAGCAGCAGAGCCCTCGACCTCATGGACAAGGGCGTCAGCGGCGCCCGCAACATCCGCACGCTCCGCGAGTGCGACAACCACGGGCTCACCTGCTCCTGGAACTATCTCTACGGGTTCCCGGGCGAGCGCGACGCGGACTACACCGATGTCCTGGAGCAACTGCCCGCGCTGGTCCATCTGCAGCCGCCGGGCGGCGCCTTCCGAATCCAGCTCGAACGGTTCAGTCCCCACTTCACCGATCCCATGCGCGGCTTCGCCGAGCGGCATCCGGCCGAGATGTACCGGCATGTCTACGACCTGCCCGAGGACGAACTCGCCGACCTCGTCTACCTCTTCGACACCCCGCCCGCAGGCGTGGGGGGCGCCGTCGAGGAGTCGCTGATCCGGGCGGTCCGGGATTGGCGCACCGGCTACCCCACGTCGACGCTGGTCCTGGAGCTGGAGAACGGCAGCGAGGAGGTCCTCCTGGTCCACGACCGGAGGCACGGCTGGCCACACCGCAGCCACAGGCTGACGGGCTGGGAGGCGACCGCCCTGTGTCATCTGGAACACGGCAGGACGGCTCCGGCACTGCTCCGTCTGCTGGCCGGCGGCGCGGAGGTGCCGACTCCGGGCAGGCTCGTGCAGTGGCTCGACCGGGGTGTCTCCCTCGGCCTGCTCTACCGTGACGACCGGACGTATGTGTCGCTTCCGACCTGGCATGTCCCGGTCCGTTTCGCCGAGGGCGAGATGCGGGCGATCGAATGCGCGGTCGAGCCCGTCTTGCCCGTCGAGCCCTCCTGCTCCTCTGTGCCCGCCGGACAGCGGGAGGCTGTCGGATGACCTCCCTTCTTCCGCCCCCGCGCCCGGTCCGTCCGGCCGCGGCCCTGCCGGCCGAGGTGCCCCACCGGTTCAGCGGACGACAGGTCCTGGTGGACCGGCCACTGCGGCTGGGCGCCGGCGGCCGCCGGGCCGCGGTGGAGGTCCAGTTCCTGCGCGAGTGCCTGAGCCACGACCTGTCGGTGATGTGGGAAGTGGACGCCGGTGATCCGCTGGCGACCTCGGACACGGCGTACGACGTCACCTTGCTGGGCCACCTCCCGGCACCGGTGCCCGCGCCCGGGGAGCCGCCCGAGCTGGCCGACTGGCGGGCCCGGCGCGCCTACGGGCAGCTGTACCACCGGAACGGGCCCGGCTTCGTCACCGTCCTCGACCGCAGGGAGCCGCCGCTCGCGGCACGGTTCACCCTCGACCACCCCGATCTGCTCGCCGCTTTCCGCACCACGCTGGACGCCACCGCCGTGGCGGATCTCGACCCCCGCCGGCGCGAGGCGGTCGGCATCCTCGCCCGGGAGCGACTGGTGCTCGTCACCGACGGGTGGGTGGTCGCCCTGCCACCCCGCATCCGGCACTGGCCGGTCCCCTGTACGGGGATCTGAGGGTGGGCGACGCACGTTCGCTGTGGCGGCACCGGCCCGTCCTCCTGCTGTGCGCCGAGCAGAGCGCCAGCTCGGTCGGGCGGCAGATCACCACGCTCGCGCTGGCCCTGCTTGCCGTGACCAGGCTGGACGCCGGGCCGTTCGGGGCGGCGGCGCTCATGGGGCTGACCTATCTCCCCGGGGCGCTGCTGAGCCCGTTCGCCGGGGTCCTGGCCGACCGGGCCAGGCTGCGCCGGCTCACAGTGGTGCTCACCTCGCTGCAGGCTGTGGTGGTCGGCTCGGTGCCGTTCGCGGGCGCCGTGGGCCGGATCAGCTGGCCGCACCTGTGCACGGTGGCCGCCGTCTCCGGTGCGCTGACCTTCTCGCTGTCGGTGGCCCTGCAGGCGGCGCTGCCCCGTGTCGTGGACCCCGGACAGCTCCTCTCCGCCAACTCCGTCCTGACCGGTGCCCGCACGGCGGGCCAGATCGGCGGACCCGCTCTGGGGGGTGTCCTCGTCGGCCTCGCCGGCCCCGCCACAGCGATCCTCGCAGGCTCCGCGGCCTACGTCGTAGAGGCACTGCTGCTGCTCGCGCTCCCCGCCGCCCTGAACAGCCCGGCGGAACGGAAGGGCCCGGGCCCCTCGGACGGAGCGCGTACCGCCGCGCTGCGCGGGGGTCTCGCGGTGGTCCGCGCGGAACCCAAGC
>NZ_JBOHCV010000389.1:0-3083 GCF_050698815.1 Streptomyces sp. | reverse complement strand
TACAACAGCAGCTCACCCCCGCAGCGTAACCACCCGCTGTCCAACATCAGGGGGGAACTTCAGGAGGTCTGCGACACGGTGATGGCCGCAGACGCCTACGTCCTCGCCTACCAACTCCCGGCCACCTGACGAAAAAGGGCTGTGCAACAAAGACGCCCTGGGCTACTGGCCTGGGCTTTCTACTGGGAGCTGGGTGACGGGGATCGAACCCGTGCTCTGAGCTTGGGGCTGACCGGGTGGTTGGTTCGCGCAGGTGTTGAGCTGGCCGGACGTTGCCGGGACCATGGCTGGCATCAGTTCAACGTGACCTGTGCTGACGGTGGTTCTCCGCCTGTCGTGGCACGCATCTGGCACGAATCCTCGCGGTGACGGGTTGAGCTGATCAGTCCTCGTCGAGGGCTTCCGGATCGTGGAGTCGTATGGCGATGTCGTCGGCCCATGAAAGTGCCCAGCGGCGCAGCTCGTTGGTCTCGTCGTCATCGAGTCCGTAGGCGGCGAATTCGGTGTCGTCGATCCAGTCCGCCCCGCCGAGCCGGGCTTGCAGATCGGAGAGGTCAAAGACATCTCGAGCATGGCGACGGCCGAGTTCTTCGAGCTCTGTCCGACTCCAACGGTTTGCTGCGGCCCGAACGTCGACAAGGTCGCGGGCCAGACCACGGTCGGCCAGCGCGCGGACCTTGGTGCCGACCACGTCTTCGAGGGAAAGTACCAATCCGTACTTCGTCGTCACCGGTGGGCGCCAGAGCGCTTCTTTGAGGATGTCGACCTCGCACTCTTCGCCAGTGGTGGAGTCGGTGATGATCAACCGGGCCGAGAGCGGGTCGGTTTCCAGTGCCCGTACGCTCCAGCCTCGGTCTTCCAGACCGGCACGTACGGTGGCCGCGATGTGCTCCATATGTTCTGGGTTCTCGGTGGCGACGTCGAGGTCCTGGCTGAGCCGGTCGACCAGGCCGTGGGCTTGTACGGCGTAACCACCTGTGAGCGCGAGAGGGTAAGCACCGCCGACGGCGAGTACGTCGGCCAACAGGCGGCGGTGCAGAGCGGTGAGATTCATGCAGCGGCCTGGGTGCCGGGCGTCAGCTCGGCGAAGGCACTCTCCCAGACATCACGGATATCGCGGCTGATCAGAGTGCGCAGAACCGGCCACATGCTGGTCAGCAGATTTCGGTTGAGGTACCGGACAAGGTCCTCCCGCATACCTTCTGCGAGGACGATGCGGTAGCAGCTCATCCGCAGCCGGGGCTGGTCTAGATCGAATTCGGTGAGGCCGGACCACGCCAGGTGAAGGGGGAGGCTGACGCTGCCGTGCACAGGGCCCCTGAGCTCGGACAGTTCGGCGGGCCTACGCCGGGCGAACCTTTCGCGGCGGACCTCGGAGAAGCTGGGCGTGGATGCCATGGCTCCATTATTCCGCAGGGTCGGGGCGGTTAGCGAGCCCGGCAGCTGAGGGGGCACGGGAACGGTCTCCGGACAAGCAGCTCAGGGACGCGCCGGCGCGGACGACGACAGGAGCCGCAGTGAACCTGGAAAACAAACAAGGCCCGGGTCTGTGACCTGGGCCTTCGTCGTGGAGCGGGTGACGGGAATCGAACCCGCGCTCTGAGCTTGGGAAGCTCATGTTCTACCATTAAACTACACCCGCGAGGAGCCGGGAGAAGCCTGGCTCAACGTCCGATACCTTACCTCATGACCGACCCCCGCCGCACAGGCCGAGGGGTCTTTTTGCTGCTCCGGGGCAGGGCAGGGGGCGCTGGGGGGAACGGAGTTGGGGCGTACGGTGGGGGCGGAGCGCCGGGTGTGGGACTGCCAGCTTGATCCCCTAATGTGGCTTTCGTCGTCCACGTTTCATGGGGAGAGGAGAGCGATGGAGTCCACCGTCGTTCAGTGTGCCGAGGGGCACGTGTTCAGTACCTCGACGTTCCCGATGCAGAACCTTGGGCCCGGCCGGATCGGTCCCGGGCGGTTGCTGCGGTGCCCGCGGTGTGCGCGGTTGCGGCAGGCGGTGCCTGTTTCCGCGCCCCGGCCGAGGCCCGCGGGCTGAGGAGGGCCGGCGGCGTTGGCGTAAGTGCGGGCGGTGCGGGGCCGGTGCGATTGGGCCGGCCCCGCACCGTGCGCGTAGTCTCGGGCCGTGCTTCTCTCTGACAAGGACCTCCGGGCCGAGATCGACTCCGGCCGGGTGCGGATCGATCCGTACGATCCCGCGATGGTGCAGCCCTCCAGCATCGATGTCCGGCTGGACCGGTATTTCCGTGTCTTCGAGAATCACCGCTACCCCCACATCGACCCCGCCGTCGAGCAGCCCGATCTGACGCGGCTGATCGAGGTTCGGGACGAGGAGCCGTTCATCCTGCACCCCGGGGAGTTCGTGCTCGCGTCGACGTACGAAGTGGTCTCGTTGCCCGACGACATCGCGTCGCGGCTGGAGGGGAAGAGCTCGCTGGGGCGGCTCGGGCTGCTCACGCACTCCACCGCGGGGTTCATCGACCCGGGGTTCTCAGGGCACGTGACCCTGGAGCTGTCGAACGTGGCGACGCTGCCGATAAAGCTGTGGCCCGGCATGAAGATCGGGCAGCTGTGCATGTTCCGGCTGACGTCCCCGGCCGAGCATCCGTACGGTTCGGCGCGGCACGGCTCCCGCTACCAGGGGCAGCGCGGGCCGACGCCGTCGCGCTCGTATCTCAACTTTCACCAGACGCAGGTCTGAGGGCTGAGAGCCCCGGAGGGAAGGCACGTGGGCGTGAGTGACGAGCGCGAGAATCTGACGTACTCGCTCTTCGGCGAGGCCGTACGGGAGTTGGCCCAGGCGGTTGCCGACGACGGGTTCGAGCCCGACATCATCCTTTCCATCGCGCGCGGCGGCCTCTTCGTCGCGGGCGGTCTCGGCTACGCGCTGGACGTGAAGAACCTGCACGTCATGAACGTCGAGTTCTATACGGGCGTGGGCAAGACCCTCGACATGCCGGTCATGCTGCCGCCCGTGCCGAACGTCGTCGATCTGAGCGAGAAGAAGGTTCTCATCGCGGACGACGTCGCCGACACCGGACGCACCCTGAAGCTGGTGCAGGAATTCTGCGTGGAGCACG
>NZ_JBOHCV010000388.1:0-9091 GCF_050698815.1 Streptomyces sp. | reverse complement strand
GGCCCGGACACGGCTCCCCGGCCGGACTCAGCCCGCGCCGCGTGCGGTTCGTCTTCCTCGGGCTGATGCTCGCCCTGCTGCTGGCCGCGCTCGAACAGACCATCGTCGCCACGGCGCTGCCGAAGATCGTCGGTGAACTGCACGGCCTGGACCGGATGTCCTGGGTGGTGACCTCGTACCTGCTGGCCGCCACCATCGGGCTGCCCGTCTACGGCAAGCTGGGTGACCTCTACGGCCGCAAGGGCGTCTTCCTGTTCGCCATCGTCGTCTTCGTCGCCGGTTCGGGACTGGCGGGCTGGTCGCGGACGATGACGGAACTGATCGCGTTCCGCGCCCTGCAGGGCGTCGGCGCGGGCGGACTCATGATCGGTGTGCAGGCGATCACCGCGGACATCGTGCCGCCGCGCGCACGCGGGCGCTACATGGGACTGATCGGCGCCGCCTTCGGGCTCGCCTCCGTCGCGGGACCGCTGCTGGGCGGCTGGTTCACCGACGAACTCTCCTGGCGCTGGTGCTTCTACGTCAACGTCCCCTTCGGGCTGCTCACGCTGCTGGTCATCGCCTTCGTGCTCAAGCTGCCGCGCACCCACCGGCGCCCGAAGCTGGACGTGCTGGGCACACTTCTGCTCGGCGCCTTCTCCAGCTGCCTGGTGCTGCTGACCAGTTGGGGCGGAACCGAGTACGCGTGGGGTGACCGCGTGATCCTCGGACTCGGCGCGGGTGCGGTGCTGAGTGCGGGGCTCTTCCTCGTGGTCGAACATCTGTGCAGCGAGCCCATTCTCCCGCTGCGTCTCTTCCGCGACCCGGTCTTCAACATCACCGGTCTGGTCGGAGCGACCGTCGGCATCGCCCTGTTCGGTGCCGCGAGTTACCTGCCGAGCTATCTGCAGATGGTCGACGGCGTCAGCGCCACCGAGTCGGGCCTGCTGATGCTGCCCATGATGGGCGGGGTCGTCCTGGCCTCGACCCTCTCGGGCCAGCTCATCTCCCGTACCGGCCACTACAAGGTCTTCCCCGTGCTGGGCTGCGTGCTGTCCACCGCGGGCATGTGGCTGCTGTCCCGGCTGGAGCCGGACACCGCACGGGAGACCTACAGCGTCTGGATGGGCATTCTCGGGCTGGGCATCGGCTTCGTGCTGCCCGTGCTGGTGCTGGCCGTGCAGAACTCGGTACCCCCGACCGACCTGGGCACCGCGACCAGCGCCAACAACTACTTCCGGCAGATCGGCGGCAGTGTCGGCGCCGCCGTCTTCGGCACCCTGTTCACGCAGCGGCTGACCGACGGTCTCGCACGGGAGCTGCCGCCTGCCGCGGCCGGCACCCTGCCCGACCCCACCTCGCTCACCCCTCAGCTGGTGCACGCGCTGCCCGGTCCGCTGCGCGAGGGCTACGTACAGGCGTACGCGGACGCCATGCCGCGGATCTTCCTCTGGTTGGTCCCGGTACTCCTGCTCGGCCTGGTCTTCGCCTGCTTCCTGAAGGAGAAACCACCGGTGAACGAGAACCCGTCCGTGCCGGAGGCACGCACCGCCGAGCCGACCGCCGAGCCGACCGCCGAGCCCGGCGGCGAGCAGACCGCCACCAGGGCCACCACGACGGCCACCACCGCCACGACGGCGCCCCTCACGACCGTGGCGCCGCGCACCGGCGGCGTTCCGGTCTGCGGGAGCGTGCGGCACCACGACGGCAGCAGCGTGCCGCACGCGGCACTGACTCTCATCGACACCGGCGGGCGGCAGATCGGGCGGGGCGCGACGGGCGAGGACGGGCGGTACGCGCTGAGCACGCCCGGCGCCGGCTCCTACGTCCTGATCGCCGCCGCGGGCGGTCACCAGCCGCAGGCGGTCAGCGTCAGGGTGGGAGAACGTCCCGTCGAACTGGACGTCCTGCTGGGCGGCGCGGGGCGGCTGACGGGCTGTGTGCTCACGGCCGAGGGCCACCCGGTCCGGGACTCCGCGGTGACTCTCACCGATGTACGCGGCGAAGTCGTGGCCGCCACCCGCAGCGGGCGGGAGGGGGACTACGTCATCAACGACCTGGTGGCCGGCGAGTACACCCTCGCGGCCAGTGCGCCCGCCTATCGGCCGGCCGCGCTGCCGGTCTCCGTACAGGCGGCGCGCGAGACGCGGCAGGACGTCGAACTGGCGGGCGGAGCCGTGCTGCGCGGGACCGTACGGGCCGGCGGCGGACGGACCGTCCAGGACGCGCGGGTCACTCTTCTGGACGCGGCCGGTAACGTCGTGGAGTCCGCCACCACGGGGCCGGACGGGGCCTTCCGCTTCGTCGACCTCGCCGCCGGCGAGTACACCGTCGTCGCCGCCGGGTATCCGCCGGTCGCCACGGTGCTCCAGATCGCGGGCGGCAGCCCTACGGAGCGCGATCTGCAACTCGGGCACAAGGCCTGAACGTTCCGCCTGCCGGGGAGCGCCGACGGCCGGTTCCGACGGTCGCTCCGCCCGCGGATCGGCTGGTCACAGGGCAGAACGGTGGAACTCCAGTGGTTCAGACCACAGGAGTTGTCCACACGGGTGTCATGGCGTTTGCCGACCGCGTAACGTTCCCGCCATGAAGATCCTCATCAGCGCCGACATGGAAGGCGCCACCGGCGTCACGTGGCCTGCGGACGTGTTGCCGGGCACGCCCCAGTGGGAGCGCTGCCGGCCTATGTTCACCTCGGATGTGAACGCGGCGGTGGCGGGATTCTTCGACGGCGGCGCCGATGAGGTGCTGATCAACGAGGCGCACTGGACCATGCGGAACCTGCTGCTGGAACAGCTGGACGACAGGGCCCAGATGCTCACCGGCCGGCACAAGTCGCTCAGCATGGTCGAGGGCGTTCAGCACGGAGACGTGGACGGCATCGCCTTCGTGGGCTACCACACGGGTGCGGGCGACGAAGGCGTGCTGGCGCACACCTATCTGGCCAACTCGATCACAGGCGTGTGGGCCGACGGCGTACGGGCGAGTGAGGGCCTGCTCAACTCCCTGGTCGTCGCGGAGTACGGGGTGCCGGTGGTCCTGGTGACGGGGGACGACCGCACCCTGGAGGACGCCAAGGGCTACGCGCCCGAGGCCCTCGGGGTCGCCGTGAAGGACTACGTCTCGCGGTATGCCGCTGTCTGCCGTACGCCGGGCCGTACCGGCGCGGACATCAGGGCGGCGGCCCAGGAGGCGGCCGGGCTGGCCGTGCGGGTGCGTCCGTCCCCGCCGCAGGAGCACACCGTGGAGCTGGAGTTCGACGCCGAGCATCTGGCCGGGGCGGCGACAGTGGTGCCCGGGGTGACGCGAACGGGGGAGCGCCGCGTCGCCTATGCCTCGCCGGACATGTACGAGGGAATCCGCACCTTCAAGGCGGTCACGACGATCGTCTCGGCAGCGGTGGAGGAAGCGTATGGGTGAGCACGCGACGGCGCACGTCGATGACCGGGCCCTGGCGGAGGTGGTGACCTTCACCTCGGAGCTGATCCGCCTCGACACCACGAATCACGGCGGCGGCGAGGGCTCCGAGCGGGCCGCGGCGGAGTATGTGGCCGAGCGGCTGGCCGATTCGGGCATCGAAGCCACCCTGCTGGAGAAGGCGCCGGAGCGTACGAACGTGGTGGCCCGCATCGAGGGCACCGACCGCGCCGCGGACGCGCTGCTCGTGCACGGCCATCTCGACGTGGTGCCCGCCGAGCCCGCCGACTGGAGCGTGCACCCCTTCTCGGGCGAGATCCGCGACGGTGTGGTGTGGGGCCGCGGCGCGATCGACATGAAGAACGCCGACGCGATGGTGCTGGCCGTCGTCCGGGCCTGGGCCCGGGCCGGTGTGCGGCCGCGCCGCGACATCGTGCTGGCCTTCACCGCGGACGAGGAGGACAGCGCGGACTACGGCTCGGGGTTCCTCGCCGATCACCATCCCGAACTCTTCGAGGGATGCACCGAAGGCATCAGTGAGTCCGGCGCCTTCACCTTCCACGCCGGGGGAGGGCTGCGGCTCTACCCCGTCGCGGCCGGCGAGCGCGGCACCGGGTGGCTGCGGCTCACCGCCCGCGGCACGGCCGGACACGGCTCGAAGGTCAGCAGCGCGAACGCCGTGAGCAGGCTCGCCGCCGCGGTGGCCCGGATCGGCGAGCACGAATGGCCGCTGCGGATCACGCCGACCGTGCGCGCCGCGCTGACGGAGCTGGCGGCGGCGCGCGGTCTGGCCGCACCCGATCTGGACGCACCCGGCTTCGACGTCGACAAGCTGCTCGGCGAGCTCGGCCCGGCGGCCGCACTGGTCGAGCCGACCGTGCGCAACAGCGCCAACCCGACGATGCTGAACGCCGGTTACAAGGTGAACGTCATCCCGGGCAGTGCCACCGCCTTCGTCGACGGGCGGATGCTGCCGGGCGGCGAGGCGGAGTTCCGGGAGACCCTGGACCGGCTCACCGGCCCGCACGTGGACTGGGACTTCCATCACCGGGAGGTCGCCCTTCAGGCGCCGGTGGACTCGCCCGCGTACGGGGCGATGCGGGAGGCCCTGGAGCACTTCGACCCGGACGCCCATGTGGTGCCGTACTGCATGTCGGGCGGCACCGACGCCAAGCAGTTCTCCCGGCTGGGCATCGTGGGATACGGGTTCACGCCGCTCAGGCTCCCCGAAGGCTTCGACTATCAGGCGCTCTTCCACGGCGTGGACGAGCGCGTCCCGGTCGACGCCCTGCACTTCGGCGTCCGGGTCCTCGACCGCACCCTGCTCGCGTTGTAGTTCCCCGCTGTCGCTCTCAGTCCCCAGGAGGCACACCGCACATGGCGCCCACCACCGCCCCCTACGGCAGCTGGCCGTCCCCGATCGACGCCCGGCTCGTCGCCTCGCACGACGGGCGGCCCGAGTATCTCGGCGCCGTCGGCGAGGAGATGTGGTGGACCGAACCCCGCCCGAGCGAGGGAGGCCGCCGCGCCCTGATGCGGCTGCCCGCCTACGGGCAGGGCGAAGCGCGGTCGGTACTGCCCGCCCCGTGGAACGTGCGCAACCGCGTCATCGAGTACGGCGGACTGCCCTGGACCGGTCTCTCGCGGGACGAGGACGGCCCGCTGATGGTCTTCACCCAATTCGCCGACCAGCGGCTGTACGCCTACGAGCCGGACGTGCCCGGGGCCGCGCCGCGCCCCCTCACCCCACTCGGCACGGGTGCGCAGCAGGCACCGGACGGGCTGCGCTGGTGTGACCCGGTGGTGGTGCCGGGCGGCGCAGACGGGCTCGAAGTGTGGTGTGTGCTCGAGGAGTTCACCGGTGCGGGGCCCACCGATGTGCGACGGCTGCTCGCGGCCGTACCGCTGGACGGGTCGGCCGCCGAGGACCGCGGCCGGGTCCGTGAGCTGACCGACGACGAGAGCCGCTTCGTGACCGGCCCGCGGCTCTCCCCGGACGGCCGCCGGGTCGCGTGGCTCGCCTGGGACCACCCGGCCATGCCCTGGGACGGCACGGTGGTCAAGACGGCCCGGATCACCGGCGCGGGCGAGCTGAGCGACGTGCGGATCGTGGCGGGCGGTCCCGAGGAGTCGGTGGCGCAGATCGAGTGGGCGCCCGACGGCGCCCTGCTCCTGGTCTCCGACGAGTCCGGCTGGTGGAACCTTCAGCGCCTCGATCTCGCGGGCTTCGAAGGCATCGAGGGCCGGCACGCCGGTGAGGCCGGGGCGAAGCGCTCCCTGTGCCCACGCGAGGAGGAGTTCGCGGCCGGGCTCTGGCGCATCGGCCAGAAGTGGTTCGAGCCGCTGCCGAACGGCCTGATCGCCACGCTGCACGGCCGTGGCGCGATGCGGCTGGGCATCCTCGACCCGGAGACCGGCGACCTCGTGGACGCCACCGGACCGTGGACGGAGTGGGCCGCCGTGGCGGTGTCCGACACCCGGGTCGTCGGCGTCGCCGCCGGACCGCGCAGCTCCTACGAGGTCGTCGAGCTGGACACCGGCAGCGGACACAGCCTCGTCGTCGCCGCCCGGCACGAGGATCCCGTCGATCCCGCCCACTATCCACAGCCGCGGGTGCGCACCTTCACCGGCCCGGGCGGGCGCGACATCCACGCCCACGTCTACCCCCCGCACCACCCGGAGTACGCCGCCCCCGAGGGTGAACTGCCGCCGTACGTGGTGTGGGCACACGGCGGCCCGACAAGCCGGGCCCCACTCGTACTCGACCTGGAGATCGCCTACTTCACCTCCCGCGGCATAGGCGTCGTCGAGGTCAACTACGGCGGCTCGACCGGGTACGGCAGGGAGTACCGCAACCGGCTGCGCGAGCAGTGGGGCGTGGTCGACGTCGAGGACTGCGCCGCAGTCGCCCGGGCGCTGGCGGCGGAGGGCAGCGCTGACCCGGAGCGGCTCGCCGTGCGGGGCGGCAGCGCGGGCGGCTGGACGAGTGCCGCTTCCCTCACCTCACCGGCCGCCGAGGGGCTGTACGCCTGCGGGACCATCAGCTACCCGATCCTCGACCTGACGGGCTGGGCCACCGGAGAGACCCACGACTTCGAGTCGCGGTATCTGGAGTCCCTCGTCGGTCCGTTGGACCGGTTTCCCGAGCGCTACCGCGAACGCTCGCCGCTCCAGCACGCCGAGCGGATCGCCGCGCCCTTCCTGCTGTTGCAGGGGCTGGAGGACGTGATCTGCCCGCCTGTGCAGTGCGACCGCTTCCTGGAGCGGGTGGACGGACGCGGCGTCCCGCATGCTTACCGCGCCTTCGAGGGCGAGGGCCACGGCTTCCGCCGTGCGGACACCATCGTCCGGGCGGTCGAGGCCGAACTCTCCCTCTACGCACAGACGTTCGGCGTCAGCCGGGATGACGTGCCCGCTCTGGAGCTGACCCGGTGACCCGGGAACCACAGCCGCTCACCCGGCCGCGCCGGCTGCGGCCCGGTGACCGGGTGGGTGTCGTCGCGCCGAGCGGCCCGGTGCCGCGGGAGCGGCTGACGGCCGGCGTGGAATTGCTGCGTGAATGGGGTCTGGAACCCGTCGTGGGCCCGCATGTGCTGGAGCGGCATCCGTATCTGGACTACGTGGCCGGCACCGACGAGGACCGGGCACGGGACCTCCAGGACGCGTGGTGCGACCCGTCGCTGGCGGCGGTCATCAGCGCGCGCGGCGGCTACGGCACCCAGCGCGTACTGGACCTGCTGGACTGGGAGCGGCTGCGGGCCGCCGGCCCCAAACTGTTCGTCGGCTTCAGTGATCTGACCGTGCTGCACGAGGCGCTGGCGCAGCGGCTCGCCCTCGCCTCGCTGCACGCACCGACGGCGACCACGGACGCCCTCCTCAACGATCCCGCGACGCGCGAGCACCTGCGCAGCACGCTCTTCGCACCGGAGACCGTGCGCGAGATAGGCCCCGGTGAGGCCACCCGCACCCTCGTGCCCGGCCGTGCCCACGGCGTCACCCTCGGCGGGAACCTCTCCCTCCTCGCCGCCGAGCGCGGCACCCGCCACGCCCGCCCCTCGGCCGCGGGCGGCATCCTGCTGCTGGAGGACGTCCATCAGCCGCCCTACAGCCTGGACCGGCTGCTCACGCAGCTCCTCCGCTCGGGCTGGCTCGACGGCGTATCGGGCATCGCGCTGGGCTCCTGGGCGCACTGCGGCGACTATGAGGACGTGCGAGCGGTGCTGCGGGAGCGGCTCGCACCGCTGGGCGTCCCCGTCGTCGAGGAACTGGGCTTCGGCCACGGCCCCTCTACACCGACCCTTCCCCTGGGAGTCCCGGCCGTGCTGGACGCGGACGCCCGTACCCTCACCTACGACGAACCGGGACTCTCGTGACCGCCCTTGACGCCTCAGCCTCGATCCCCCCACTGCCGCTCGGCGAGCCCGACCCCGCCCTCGCCGATCCGCACGCGCTGCTGCGCGGCTATCTCGACTACTACCGGGATACGCTGCTGCGCAAGATCGACGGGCTCGCCGAGGACGAGCTGCGCGGCAGCCGGCTTCCGTCCGGCTGGTCTCCGCTGGAGCTGGTGCGGCACCTGACCTACGTCGAACGCCGCTGGCTGTCCTGGGGCTTCGAGGCCGAGCGGGTGCCGGACCCGTGGGGCGACCGGGGCGGCGACGACAAGTGGCGGGTGCCGGACGGGGTGACGGTGGCGGAGACCATCGCGGCCTTCCGCGCCCAGTGCGACCGTTCCCGCGAGATCGTCCGCGAGGCGCGGCTGGACGCCCACGCCAGGCTGGGCGGCCGCTTCCCCACCGAGGAGGAGGCGCCGTCGCTGGCCTGGATCCTCTTCCATCTGCTGCAGGAGTACGCGCGGCACGTCGGACAGCTGGACGTCGCACGGGAGTTGGCCGACGGCGCGACGGGGGAGTGACCTCCGGGGATCACCCGCTCCGGGGCCGGCTTCAAAGCCCGGCGACATCCGCCAGTGTGCGGGCCTGCCGCAGCAGCCCGGTGCTGCCGGACAGAGCTTCGTCCTCTTGGGCGGACTCGTCGACGGACCACAGCGCGTGCTCCATATGGCGTGCCACGGCCCAGGCGCGCACCCGGTCCACGTCCTCACCGAGCGCGTCCGCCACCAGGGCGGTGCGCCGCGTGAGTACGCGGCGCGGTTCCGGATGAGTGAACGGATCGTCGATCTGCTCGATCAGCCGCCACGGATCGAAGGCCGGGTCCCCGTACATCGGCTTGGCGTCGATGGCCAGCCACGGCGCACGCTCGGCGGCCAGCAGGTTGCCGGGGTTGAAGTCGCCGTGCAGGAGCGTCTCCCGTTCGGCGCCGCCCGGGAGTTCCCGCAGCAGGGCCGCCGCGAGAGTGAACAGACCCGTGTCCACACCGGCGGGCCAGTCGCGGCGCGCGGCGCGCTCTTCGGCGAGGCCGGCCCACTCGGCCGCCACGTCGGACAGCCGTTCCACGTCCGGCGGAGTGTCCCCTTCTCCGGCAGCCCACAGCCGATCCAGCACCCCCGCCCCCAGCAACAGCCGTTCCTCGGCGGGGATGTGCCCGGCCCGCCCCAGTTCTGTCCCGGGCCGGCACCGCTCCAGCAGCAGCGCGTACCGCTCCGGATCGTGCTCGTGCACCAGCACCGCACCGTCCCCGGCCCACCGCCGCAGCACCGTGCCCTCGGCCCGCGCCTCCCGGTGCGGCCAGGTCA
>NZ_JBOHCV010000387.1:0-1858 GCF_050698815.1 Streptomyces sp. | reverse complement strand
GTTCCGCCCGGCCGCTGCGCACGGGCGGCGGCCGGGTGCGGCGGAGAACCCGCCGCCGCTGCGCTGCCGGCCGTGCCCACGGCCGTGTCCGCGGTGCCCGCGGTGGTACCGGTGGTACCCATCAGGCGTCCCCTCCCGGCTGTCCGCCCTCGCTGGTGAGCTTCTCGTCCCCCGCGTCCGACTCGGCGTCCGACTCCGCGTCCAGCTCCGCGCGCAGCTGCTCGGCCTGCTGCCGCAGCTGCGTCGTCCGCCGCGCGTAGACGTGATCGAACAGGTCCATCGGGCGGCGGTCCGGCTCCTGGTGCATACGCTCCCGCAGGTCGTGCGCCATCCGCTCCGCCCCCTCCGCGGCCGCGCGTTTTCCGGCGCCGTCCAGCAGACCGCGCTCGCGCAGCTCACGCTCGAGCAGCGCGACCGGGTCGTGCTCGCGCCAGGCGGCGACCTCGGCGGACTCCCGATAGCGGGTGGCGTCATCGGCGTTCGTATGGGCGTCGATGCGGTAGGTCACCGCTTCGACCAGCGAGGGACCATCTCCGGCCCGGGCCCGTTCGACCGCGTCCGTGAGCACCTCGTGCGTGGTCGCCACGTCGTTTCCGTCGACCAGCCGGCCCGGCATGCCGTAGCCGACCGCCTTGTGGGCGAGGGTGGGCGCCGCCGTCTGCTTCGCCAGCGGTACGGAGATCGCGAAGCCGTTGTTCTGCACCAGGAAGACCACCGGAGCCTGCCAGACGGCCGCGAAGTTGAGCGCCTCGTGGAAGTCGCCCTCGCTCGTGCCGCCGTCCCCGACCATGGCGAGCGCGACCACGTCATCGCCCTTGAGGCGGGCGGCGTGTGCGAGCCCGACGGCGTGCGGCAGCTGGGTGGCCAGCGGCGTGCTCAGGGGGGCGACGCGGGCCGCCCGCGAGTCGTAGCCGCTGTGCCAGTCCCCACGCAGCAGTGACAGCACCGCCACCGGGTCCAGCCCGCGGGCGACGGCGGCGAGCGTGTCGCGGTAGCTGGGGAACAGCCAGTCCTGCTCCCGGAGGGCGAGGGCCGCCGCGACCTGGGCGGCCTCCTGGCCGGTGGAGGAGGGATAGACGGCGAGCCTGCCCTGCTTGGTGAGGGCTGTCGCCTGCTCGTTGTAGCGGCGGCCGCGCACCAGCTGCCCGTACAGCTCCCGCAGCAGCTCGCCGTCCAGCTCGGCCCCGGTGCCCAGCAGCCGGTACGGTTCCCCGTCCGGCAGCAGGGGCGCCGGGTCACGGCGGGGGCGCCAGGCCGGGGGCGGTGCGAGGCGGTAGCCGCCGCGCTCCTCGAGGACCGTCATGACGAGCACCTCCTGGTGTGGGGGTGTTGGTGGGGCCGGCGGTGGGCCTGATGGACACGGAAGCGGGGTCACTCCTCTACCGATTGTTCGGTCGCCGGCGCATTTTGGCTACAGGCGGCCGCAGCCTGTGGACAACTTGCCCGTTGGTACGTTCGATGGACGCAGGACGTCCATCGAGGGGAGGTCGACAGGCATGCCGGACGGACAGATGGCCGGAGCGGCCGGCGCCGACGACGCGACGGGCGCGGGCGGTCCCGGCGACGCACCCACCCGGCCCCCCGCCCGCCCCCTCGATCCGGTCGACCGGGACATCCTGCGGCTGCTGCGCGCCGACGGCCGGGTGTCGGTACGCGCGCTCGCCGAGCAGGTGCACGTCTCCCGCGCCAACGCCTATGCCCGCATCAACCGGCTGCTGGACGACGGCGTGATACGCGGCTTCGGCGCCCGTATCGACGAGGAACGCGCCGGGCAGGGCACCTCGGCCTACATCACGCTCAAGATCGTGCAGGACTCCTGGCGCAGCGTCCGTGAGCGGCTGCTGGAGCTGCCGGGCGC
>NZ_JBOHCV010000386.1:0-2139 GCF_050698815.1 Streptomyces sp. | reverse complement strand
TCCGGGGGCCGACCCATTTGCCTGCGCCCAACAGGCCCAAAACGGCGTCACTTCATATTTTGGGCCTATGAATCACTCAGCGAATACAGCGAAGCGCCGGCTCACCGCCGGCTGTGCCATCGCGCTCGCGCCGCTGGCTCTCGGGCTCGCCGCGTGCAGCTCCGACAACACCGGAAACCCGCTGGCGGGTGCCCCCTACGACGCCAGCGACCAGATCGCCGTGAATGCCGGCGACAACGGCAGCACCGTGGACCCCGCCCATCCCCTGAAGGTCACAGCCACCGGCGAGGAGGGGAAAATAGCCGACGTCACCGCGGTCGACACCGCGGGCCGCTTCCTGCGGGGCGAGCTCTCCGACGACGGCACCCGCTGGCACAGCACCACACCACTCGCCGCGGGTGCGAGCTACACCCTCCACGTCAGCACCGAGAACAGCGCGGGTGAGCAGGGCCGCCGGACGCTGAACTTCCAGACCAAGCCCGCTCACGCGAAAAGGCTCGGAGTCACCCTCGGCCCGGACAGCGGTACGTACGGGGTCGGCCAGCCCGTCACCGCCGAGCTGAGCCACAAGATCAAGAGCGCGAAGCAGCGCAGAATCGTCGAGCGCGCGCTGATCGTCCGCTCCACCCCCAAGGTGGCGGGCAGCTGGACCTGGGTGGACGGCAAGGAGCTGCACTACCGCCCGCAGGCGTACTGGCCCGCCCACACCTCCATACGGGTCCGCTCCCGAATAGCCGGGCTGAAGATACGCGACGGTCTCTACGGCGACACCGACAAGTCCCTGAAGCTGAAGACGGGGGACCGGATGGAGGCGGTCGCCGACGCCTCAGGCCTCAGCATGAAGGTCAAGAAGAACGGCAAGGTCATCAGATCGATGCCGATCACCACCGGAAAGGCCGGCTTCGAGACCCGTAACGGCACCAAGGTGATACTCGGCCGGGAGGGGTTCGTACGGATGCGGAGCGCCACCGTCGGCATCGGGGGCGGGGAATCCTACGACCTGGGGGTGCACTGGGCCACGCGGCTCACCTGGAGCGGTGAGTACGTGCACGCCGCCCCGTGGTCGGCCGGTTCGCACGGAGTCGCCAACAGCAGCCACGGCTGTACGGGCATGAGCACCGGCAACGCCGCGTGGTTCTTCGAGAACGTCCGCCCCGGGGACCTTGTCACGCACGTCAACAGCAACGGCGAAGACATGCCCGCCTTCGGCAACGGATTCGGCGACTGGAACCTGTCCTGGACGAAGTGGAAGGAAGGCAGCGCCCTGCGCCCCGGCACCCAGGACACCGGGGGCACCTCCCTGGATGCGGCCAGGCTCCGTCCCCAGCTCTGAGCCGCCCCTGGCCCCCCTCGCTGAGCGCTCCCGCCGGGCGGCTGGTCCTGGGCTGCTAGGCCGACGCGGTGGTGTCGGCGCCGGTCGCGCTGCCGGCCGGCGCCGGGCGCAGCAGACCGGCCAGCGTGCCCGCGAGGGCGACGGGGTCGATCGGGTGCGAGACGGCCGCCTCGGCGCGGCTCCAGGACGCCAGCCAGGCGTCCTGGGGGCGGCCGATCAGCAGCAGCACCGGCGGGCAGTCGAAGATCTCGTCCTTGATCTGCCGGCACACGCCCATGCCGCCGGCCGGCGCGGTCTCACCGTCCAGCACGCAGACGTCGATGTGCTGCTTCTCCAGGGTGGTCAGGACTGCCGGGAGGGTCGCGCACTCCACGTACTCGACCGCCGGTACGTCAGCGGCGGGCCGGCGGCCGGCGGCGAGCCGTACCTGCTCGCGGGTGTTGGCGTCGTCGCTGTAGACCAGCACCGTGGCGGTCGGCTGCATGGTTCCTCCGCTGAAGGTCTCGCACGTGATCACGTCATCGGCCGGAGCCGCTGCGCGGATGCTACTCCCTCCCACGCTCCGTCAACACCGCTCCCCACGCCTGCCCGAGGGCCTGGTTGAGCTGGAGACGGCCCGCAGACACACCGAACGGCACCCCGGCAACGGGGGCTCGATCAGCGACCGACATAATGTCGGTCGTGGCGACAGCAACTGCAGTAGAAACCGGGCACGCGCACCCGTCGGTCAACCGGCCGAACCTCACCAGCGTCGGAACCATCATCTGGCTGAGTTCCGAGCTGATGTTCTTCGCGGCCCTCTTCGC
>NZ_JBOHCV010000385.1:0-41820 GCF_050698815.1 Streptomyces sp. | reverse complement strand
CCGCAGATGATCATCGCGGGCTGGTCGGCGTACCCGCGCCAGCTGGACTTCGCCGCCTTCCGCCGCATCGCGGACGAGGTCGGCGCCCTGCTGATGGTCGACATGGCGCACTTCGCCGGTCTGGTGGCGGCCGGGCTGCATCCGTCCCCGGTCCCCTACGCGGACGTGGTGACCACCACCACGCACAAGACCCTCGGCGGCCCGCGCGGCGGCGTGATCCTCTCCAAGCAGGAGTATGCGAAGAAGATCAACAGCGCGGTCTTCCCCGGTCAGCAGGGCGGCCCGCTGGAGCACGTCATCGCGGCGAAGGCGGTGTCCTTCAAGATCGCGGCGTCCGAGGAGTTCAAGGAGCGCCAGCGGCGCACCCTGACCGGCGCCCGGCTGCTGGCCGAGCGGCTGCTCCAGCAGGACTCGGTGGACGCGGGCGTCTCTGTGCTGTCGGGCGGTACGGACGTGCACCTGGTCCTGGTCGACCTGCGCGACAGCGCACTCGACGGCCAGCAGGCCGAGGACCGGCTGCACGGGATCGGCATCACGGTCAACCGCAACGCGATCCCCAACGACCCGCGCCCGCCCATGGTCACCTCGGGCCTGCGCATCGGCACGCCGGCGCTGGCCACCCGCGGGTTCCAGGAGGAGGATTTCCGGGAGGTCGCCGACATCATCGCCGAGGCACTGCTGCCCGCCTTCGACGAGGACAAGGCGAAGGCGCTGGCCGCCCGCGTCAACGCGCTCGCCGAGAAGCACCCGCTCTACTCCGGTCTCAACAAGTAGCGCGCACCCCCGTGGCGCCGCAGCCGCCTCCGCAGCCGTGGTCGCGGCGCCACGGGACCCCGCCTCCTCCGCACTCCCCGCCCGGACACCGCGCCGGCACCCCGGGAACCGCACGGAAAGGAGCCGCCCGCCATGGCGATCTCCGTCTTCGACCTCTTCTCGATCGGCATCGGCCCGTCCAGTTCGCACACGGTCGGCCCGATGCGCGCTGCCCGGATGTTCGTCGGCCGGCTCAAGAACGAGGGCATGCTGGCGCACACCGCGTCCGTACGGGCGGAGCTGTACGGCTCCCTCGGCGCGACGGGCCACGGGCACGGCACCGCCAAGGCCGTGCTGCTCGGGCTGGAGGGCGAGTCCCCGCGCACCGTCGACGCGGCGGCCGCAGACGACCGGGTGGCCGCCATCCGCTCGGCCAAGCGGCTGCGGCTGCTGGCCACGGAGATAGGGGACGCCCACGAGATCGACTTCGACGAGCCGGCCCAACTGATCCTGCACCGGCGCCGCTCCCTCCCGTACCACGCGAACGGCATGACCCTCTTCGCCTACGACGCCGCCGGCACCCCGCTGCTGGAGAAGACCTACTACTCGGTGGGCGGCGGCTTCGTCGTCGACGAGGACGCCGTGGGTGAGGACCGCGTCAAGCTCGACGACACGGCGCTGACCCACTCCTTCCGCAGCGGCGACGAACTGCTGCGGCTCACCCGCGAGACCGGCCTGTCGATCTCGGGCCTGATGCTGGAGAACGAGAAGGCGTGGCGGACGGAGGCGGAGATCCGCGCCGGGCTGCTGGAGATCTGGGAGGCGATGCGGGCGTGCGTCGCCCGTGGTCTGAGCCAGGAAGGCATCCTGCCGGGCGGCCTGAAGGTACGCCGCCGGGCGGCGACCGCGGCCCGCCAGCTGCGCGCCGAGGGCGACCGCGAGACGCACGCCATGGAGTGGCTGACGCTCTACGCGATGGCGGTCAACGAGGAGAACGCGGCGGGCGGCCGCGTGGTGACCGCCCCCACCAACGGCGCGGCCGGCATCATCCCCGCCGTCCTGCACTACTACACCGAGTTCGTGCCGGGCGCCGACGAGGACGGCATCGTCCGCTTCCTGCTGGCCGCCGGTGCCATCGGCCTGCTCTTCAAGGAGAACGCGTCCATCTCCGGCGCCGAGGTCGGCTGCCAGGGCGAGGTCGGCTCCGCCTGCTCGATGGCGGCGGGCGGCCTGGCGGAGGTGCTGGGCGGCGGCCCCGAGAAGGTGGAGAACGCCGCCGAGATCGGCATCGAGCACAACCTCGGCCTCACCTGCGACCCCATCGGCGGCCTCGTCCAGATCCCCTGCATCGAACGCAACGGCATGGCCGCGGTCAAGGCGGTCACCGCCGCCCGCATGTCCCTGCGCGGAGACGGCCGCCACCACGTCTCGCTGGACAAGGCGATCAAGACGATGAAGGACACCGGCGCCGACATGAAGGTCAAGTACAAGGAGACGGCGCGGGGCGGCCTCGCGGTCAACGTCATCGAGTGCTGAGGACACCGCCTCTGAGCAGGTAATTCGTCTCTTTCAGCTCTGTCACAGGCTTACTCTTCTGTACGGCGGAGCGTCCCTCAGAAGTCCCTGTGACGGAGCTGAAAGTCCCTGAAAAGTCCCTGGTGTGTTCCTGTGCATGGAGGGCTGTGCTGGGGCTTCCGGCAGTTCCCCGCGCATACGGGGACGACGCTGCCGCCATGTCTCCCGCCGCATCCTCGATCGGACGATCCACTTCCTGGCCTGCAGTTTTTCGCGCATCATGCCCGGCTTTCATTCACTGCTGATCCCGGAGAAGGCACCCTACTTCGGCCGCGGTGGCACCCAAGTCGGATTGTCAGTGAGCTCAATGAACTTGTCGTCGCAGCTCATCACCTCATGGCCAGCTCACTTCATTGGCAACGGACACCCAACTCACAGCTCTGTGCCGGTGTCGTACCGCACCAAGCCATCCAGGCGTTGCGGATCCTCGCTCCGCCCACGGCCACCTGCCGTCATTGCTCCGGCAGTTGAGCCGCCCTTCTACACCCAGTTCCCGGCCGGGGCAAACCCTCCTTTCTCCGGATCCTCGACGCCCCAACACCCGGGCAAGGAAGGGAATATCCATGTCGGAGTCCGTCGACGAGAACGAGCCGGTACGGCGACCGGACCACAACCTGGATGACCTCGTCTCCACGGTCAGCGGTCTGGTCGCCGAGACCCGCAAGCAGGGCGAGACCCTCACCCGGCTCACCGACGAGCGGCCGTCCCCGCCTGACAGCGGGGAGGAAGAGCCCGGACGGGAAACCGATACAGCTTCAGGCGGCGACGGCCAGGCCGAGGCTGCTTCCCTCTTCATCCTGGCGCTGGCCGGCAGGGCGTACGCGGAGGAGTTGGCAGCGCTGAAGGTCTGGGTGGACGACCTGCTGCTGCCGGTCTACGGGCGCGAGGTCACCTCCACTCGCCCGTGGTGCCAGCAGTGGACGGAGCACCCCGAGGCCGTCGCCCGCCTGCACGCTTTGTGGCTGGCCTGGCAGCAGTTCACAGACACCGGGGCCGGGCTCGCCGGGCCCTCGCTGTGGCACCGCGACCATCTCGACCGGCACTGCTGCAACTGCGTTCGCCGGACGGTCCTTTCAGCGCGTGCCCCACCAGCCCCGCCCTCAGTCAAGCTGGGCACAGCCCTGGAGACGGTGGTCAGCACACGCCGGATCGGGCAGTACCACGCTCATGGCCGCAGCACCTCGCCGAGGTAGCCGCCCTGGTCGACCAGCGCATGCTGGAGATCTGGAACAGGAAGCTGCCTGAGCGTGAGGTTATCCGCGCACGCGAGGGCAGCGGCGGTTCCAGCTGCCTCGCCCATGGCGAACGAGGGAGGCATGACCCGGATCGCGGCGAGTGCCTCGTGGGTCGCCGAGACGCAGCGCCCAGCGACCAACAGGTTCTCGACTTCACTCGGTAGCAGACAGCGGTACGGGATCTCATAGTAGTTCGCTGTGCCGAAGGAGTCGTCAACACCCCCGCCCGCGCCAGCGGGGTCATGGATGTCAACCGGGTACGCACACAGCGCGATGACGTCGTCGAAGTGGCGACCTTCCTGAAGGTCCTCGAGACTCAGCACGTAGTCACCGACGACACGTCGCGTCTCGCGCACCCCCACGGTCGACGCGGTGTCCAACAGCTCGCACCGCTCGAACCCGGGAAGATTCTCACGGAAGAACCGCATGAGCTCATCCACCTGACGGCGGCCTTCGATCTCGGCTGACGTGAGGTCCTGTGCGTTGGTGCCGTCCCGGCCCAGTACTCGCGTGGTGTTGATCCGCCACACCCCTGAGCGCAGCGTCTTGTACATTCCGACGCCGCGTCGCGGGGCAGGAAACCGTCCCTGGGCGCGAGCCTTCTCGACTATCGAGGCAAATGGCCGAATGTCGTCGGGATGAGAACGGACGTACTGCTCAACGCGCTCGTCGTCGACATCGGAGATCCGGAAGAAGACCGTCATGGGCTGGACCAGGCCGTCGCCTTCGCGCCCGAAGACCGTGTCCGCACCACCGCGCGCAGCGACATCACCGTCCGCGGTGCAGTCCACGAATATCTGGGCTGGCTGAACGTGGAGACCACTCTTGCTCGCGCACACGACCCCGTTCACCCGCCCGTCCTCGCTGATCACGTCCGCGATGAAGGTGTGCAGCAGGAGCGTGACGCCCGCGTCCAGGCACATCTCCATCGCCACGCTCTTGGCCGTTTCGGGCTCGAACGGTGTGACCTTGTCGTGCCCGTAGGTGATGAAGCCTGCGTAGGGATCGCCGGCCTGCGTCTTCGAGGGGTGGATCGCTCCCCCCAGAGCTTCCATTCGCTGGACGAATTCTTCGAAGACGCCACGGATGAGTTGACGGGATCCGTCAAGCGAGTACGACGTCATGCACGGGCCGACCAGCCCGGCGGTGAGGTTGCCGCCGAGGAAGCCGAACCGCTCGACGAGTGTCGTCCTCGCCCCGCGACGGGCTGCGGCCACGGCAGCGGCGATACCCGCAGGCCCTGCTCCTGCTACCAAAACGTCGACCGGCTCCGATACTGGGAGCTCACGCGAATAGGTCCAGCTGGTCATGATTCCACTCCTCGTTGGAGGCTCGATTGGGGTAGTTCAGTAGCCACGTACGTCCAGCCAGTACTGCTGGCCCCCGGCACGTTCAAGCAGGTGGGCGAACTCATCACGCAGGGACCTCGGCCTCTTGTGTCTGATGTGGTTCAGCGACTCGCTTAGCTCGCGCAGCTGTCGGTAGGACGCTGTGCATCTGAACTGCTCGATCCACGGGTTCTCGTCCGATGGGAGTGCCTGGGAAGTGAGCTGGGCCTCCGAGGATGTCGCCGACGATGACGCGGTTTGCATGGATTTCACGCACGCTGGGGACTCCGTTCGCCTTTATCGCTGAGACATAGGTGACGACTGTGGCTCCCGCGGCATGTCCCTTGGGATCACGGAGGCGGGCCTGTGGTCTCTCCCTCGATGAAGGTGCATGCGAGGAGCTGTTGACGCCGTGTCTGTGACACGTGTTCTCCGGACAGGAGGTCGGCGAGTACTCGGACGGCCTCGTGCCCCATCTCCCGTTTGAGCGAGCGGTAGCCGGTGATGATCGGCTCGCCCACCTCACGGGCGACCTGTGAACCCGCAAGGGCGAATGAGAAATCGGTGGGATAGCGCGCCCCCAGCGTCGCAGCGACGGATTGCACAGCGCGTTCTGCGGCTAGGGTGTCGGTGCTTTCGGCGATGACTGCGGTGACGCCGCCGTCAAGCCAACCCCGCAGGAGATCGGCCGTTAGGTCGGAGCCGTTGGTGCGGACGACACTGCCTCCGGCTGGAGCCGCATCCAGTTCCCGGATGGCTTCTCGGAATCCGCGCTCGCGGTCGAGGGAGGCAACTGCGTCGTCGGTCTCCCGCACGTACACGATCTGACGGTGTCCGAGCATGTGCAGGTGGCGGACGAGCTCGGCGGTCGCGGTGACATAGTCAGCGCCGACATAGGGCAACCGGTCGCCAAACTCCTCGCGGCGACCGATGTAGACAAGCGGGAACTCGCTGTCGAGCAGCGCCGAGACCTCCGCGACGGGCGCGTGGCGTCCGATGAGCACGCATCCGTCCGCGAGCCGCAGCCGATGCAGCGGGTCTTCCCGGTGTCCGGTGCCTGTGGCGGGAGCGCTGGTGAAGAGGAGAAGGTCGTAGCCTTGGGCTGCTGCTTCCTCCTCGACGCCGACGAGGAAGGGATAGTACGGGTTCCGCTGGTCCACCGGGAACGCCGGCATGAATGTGTGCAGCCCGAGGAGGTTGTTGCGACCCGCCGCAAGTCTGCGGGCCGCCGGATCGGCGACGTAGCCGAGCTGCCGAGCCGCCTTGAGGACTGCGCTTCGCGTTTCTTGGGCGAGCGCGGCAGCGTCGGCCTTGCCCGCCAGGACCAGCGACACCGTGGTCTGGGAGACCCCGGCCAACCGGGCGATGTCCGCCTGCCTGATACGGCGTGACTGTGGTCGAGCGCTCATCGCAGCATCGCGCCTCCGTCCACGTGGGGCGCTGCACCATGGATGAAGGAACCGGCGGCGGAAGAGAGGAAAACGATCGCCGCAGCCATATCCTCCGGTCGCCCCATGCATCCGAGAGGGATGCCGGCGGCGATGCGCTCCTTCATCCGGTGAGCGATTCCTTCGTGCATCGGAGTATCTGTGGGGCCCGGGACCAAGGCATTCACACGCGCTCCCGAGCCCTCGAACTCCCGCACCAACGACTTCACGAGCGACAGAACTCCGGCATTGCTGGCAGCGTACGGCGCATCGGCGATCAGACCGCCACCGTCGCGGTAACCGGCGTCGCTGGCCACGAGCGCCATGGTCCCGCGCTGAACCTCGGCCATCCGGCGAAGGGACTCCTGCGCGACGAGGAACGCCCTGATGAGGTTGTCGAGCACACGGCGCCAGTGCGCGGCGTCGGCATCGAGTGTGGGGGTGGGGGTGGATGTGATGACGGCTGCACAGTGGGCAACATGGTCGACCCGGGCGATCCGCGCCTCGAGCGCGGCGAACGCATGTCCCCCCCTGCTTGCCGCTCTCGTGACCACAGCCACGTGGCCCTGGAATTGGTCATGCCCGAAGACGAACCAAGGAGCGGATGATTCGTGCGCAGTCTCGATCATGTCTGGTCAACTCTCGTGCGGCCAACGGTCTGTTGGACAGCGGCCGCAGGGCTCGGCTCGGCGAAGTGGCAAGCGGTTGCGTGTTCCCCGCGCTGCACCAGTACCGGTTCCTCTACCGCGCACCGCTCCTGTACCTGCCAGCAACGGGTCCGAAAGCGGCAGCCGCTCGGGGGATTTGCTGGAGAGGGCAGGTCTCCCTCGAGGAGGGGTGCTGGGTCGTCAGATGCCGCCCATGGTTGGAGCACGGGAGCGGCGGACAGCAACGCCTGCGTGTACGGATGCGACGGCCGCGCGAACAGCTGCTCCCGTGGGCCGGTCTCGACGATTTTGCCCAGATACATCACCGCGACGCGATGGCTGACGTGCCGGACGACGGCAAGGTCGTGAGAGATGAACAGATAGGCCAGACCGAGGTCGCGCTGGAGCTCTTGGAGGAGGTTGAGAATCTGCGCCTGGATCGAGACGTCCAGCGCAGAGACGGCCTCGTCGCAGATGAGAAGCTTTGGCCGCAGCGCGAGTGCCCGAGCGATGCAGATCCGCTGCCGCTGGCCCCCGGAAAACTGGTGCGGATAACGGTCCGCTTGTCCTGGGTTGAGCCCGACGCGTTCGAGCAGGTCGTGCAGTTCCTGCTTCCGTTGTCCGCGCGGAACGATGTCGGGGTAGACCTCCCATCCTTCGGCGACGAGCTCTCGCACGGTCATGTGCGGATTCAACGAGGCGAACGGGTCCTGGAACACCAGCTGGATGTCACGGCGCAGGGCTCTTAGCTGGAGGCTCGTGAGCCCGATGAGATCTTGGCCGCGGAACCGCACTTGGCCACTGGCCGGCCGGGTGAGACCGACCAGTGTCCGGGCAACGGTGGACTTGCCGCAGCCCGACTCGCCTACGAGGCCGAGAGTCTCACCAGGCCGAATTTCGAAGTTCACACCCGAAACCGCCTGCACATGGCCGACTGGCCGACGCAGTATCCCCCCCTTGATCGGGAACGTGGTGGTGAGGTCGATGACCTCCAGAAGAGGTTCAGCCTGCACTGCAACCACGGGTGATCACCTCCTCGGCGAAGTGGCACGCGCTTGCGCGCCCGGGGGCGATCTCACGCAGCACCGGACGTTCACCATGGCACCGCTCGCGCGCGTACGGACACCGTGGATGAAAAGCACATCCGGTAGGCAGGGCTTGTGGGTCGGGCGGTGCCCCCTCGATCGGGACGAGGTCCTCCTCCGCTCCGTCCAGGGAGGGGACCGACTTCATGAGCCCCAGCGTGTACGGGTGTGCGGGTGCCTCATACACGGGGCGCAGCGCGCCCGTCTCGACGACCCGCCCTGCGTACATGACGAGCACGCGCTCGGCGGTATCAGCGACGGCGGCGAGATCGTGTGAGATCAGGACAAGGCTCATGCGCCGATGCTGCTGAAGCTGCTGCAACAGCCTCAGGATCTGCTTCTGGACGGTGACATCGAGCGCTGTAGTCGGCTCGTCGGCGATGATCAGATCCGGGTCCAGGGCTAGTGCCATGGCGATGACGACTCGCTGCCGCATGCCGCCGGAGAATTGGTGCGGATACTGGTCCACTCGTTGTTCTGCATCGGGGATGCGCACCAGTTGCATGAGTTCCACCGCCTTGGCGCGCGAGGCGGCGCGGCGCAGACCGCGACGCCGCCGCAAGGCCTCCCCGATCTGGTATCCGACGGTGAGCACTGGATTGAGGGCGCTCAAAGGATCTTGGAAGATCATCGAGATTGCTTCACCCCGGACCTTGCGCAACTCCCTGTCAGGGAGCTGAGCCAGGTCGTCTCCCCTGAACCGCACCTCGCCAGAGGCAATCCGTCCGGTTGGCTTGGGCAGCAGGCCGAGGACTGCCAGACAGGTCTGGCTCTTGCCGCTGCCCGACTCACCAAGAATCGCGAGCGTCTCCCCCTCGTGCAGGCTCCAGGACACCTCGTCGACCGCACGCACCGTGCCCCGACGGGTCTCGAACTCCACGACGAGATCGCTGACCTCCAGGAGTGGCGCGCTGTGCGTTCTCGTGTCGTTCCGGTCGTGAGTCGCCCTAGGCATCATCGGCGTCTTTCCTTCTCGTGATCGCTGCCAGGCCGGCGTCAGGTGAGCCGTACCTGTCGCAGGCTTGGTGACTCGTCAGGTGTGGCCTCGAAACCCCGGACGTTCTTGCGAGTGGCAAAGTTGAGCCGCATCTCGATCGGGAAGATGCCAGGCGCTTCCTGCCAGATGATGCGGCAGGCCTCGGAGTAGAGCTGCTTCCGCTTGTTCTGGTCCTGCGACTGCCGGGCAGCGTTGAGGACCTTGTCGAGTTTCGGGTTCTTGTAACCGAGGCGATTGGCAGACGACAGGTACAACCGGCCCAGCGAGTAGTCCGCGTCACCGGTCGCGGTGACGTTGGTCTGCAGATCCATATCCCAGTCGAGTGCGAGTAGGCGTTCCGTCCACTGGGCTTCCTCCAATTCCTGCGGCTGGACTTTCACGCCGATCTCTCGCCAGTACGAGATCATGGTTTCGGCGACCTGGCGGATTTGCGGTGCCTGGCTCTGGTTCCACATCACCGAGGTCGAGAAGCCGTTGGGGAATCCCGCCTTCGCAAGCAGCGATTTGGCCTTCTTGGGGTCGTAGGCGTAGGGCTCCTGGGCGGCGTACCCGAAGACCGACGATGAGATGGGCGCTCGGGCGACCTGTGCTGACCCAGGGAAGATGTTCTTCGCGAGTGCCTTGGCATCGATCGCATGCCACAGTGCGCGCCGCACGTCGGGATCGGTGAACGGCTTGCGGCTGCAGTTGAACCAGTTGAACCAGTACTGGTAGCTGGCTGTGTCGAGGATGGTGACGTCCTCGCTGTCCTCGAGTCGCTTGAGCTGATCTCCGGGGATGGGCCAGGTGAGCTGGGTCTCGCCGGTTTCCAGCCCGGTGATCCGGCTGGCTTCCTCGGTGACGATCCGAAGCACCACGCGGGGGGTGTCGGGTTTTCCGTCCCAGTAGTGGGTGTTGGCTTCGAGCGAGAGCTGACTACCCGGTGCGAACTGGGTCACCTTGTACGGCCCGCTGCCGATGGGCTTCTGGAAGAAGTCAGGCTTGTCCATCTTGTCTGCTGGCAGCACGCGCATGAGCGTCATATTGGCCAGGACCGTGCCCAGGGGCTCCTTGCTCTGCACGACTACGGTCCGGTCGTCCTCCGCTTGCGCCCGGTCGAGCAGCTCCCACAAGTCGGCGAGTGGCGAGTCAGTCTTCGCTTGACGCTCGATCGAAGCTGCTACGTCCCGGGCCGTCAACGGACTGCCGTCATGGAAGGTGACGTCGTCCCTGAGCGTGAACACCCAGGTCTTCGGGTGGGGATTGTCCCATTTTGCCGCGAGCCTCGGGACGATCTTTCCGTCGACTCGGCCGAGCAGGGAGTCAAAGATCTGCTCACTGGCGAGCCGGGTTGGCTCCGCAGCAGCGAACGCTCCATGGGGGTCGAGGTTGTCCAACGAACGGCCGTAGGCGGCGGTGAGCGATCCGGCCTTGCCTCCGCCGCCACTGGATTCGCCGCCGCTCAGGACTCCGCAGCCTGAGGTTCCGGCGAGCATGGCACCGGTGATTCCGTAGCCGCCGAGCCGAAGGAAATCGCGGCGCCCCAATCGGTCTGCGAGGTGGTGGCTGGGGGTGTTACGGGCATCTTTCATGTCGGTCTCCTTCCGGTTGGATCCGGGCGCTGCGTTAGCCGTTGAGCTTCGGGTCGAGACGGTCACGCAGATGATCGCCGAGGACGCCCAGGCTGAGCACGACGAGGGCGAGGACGATCCCCGGGATGGTGGCAATCCACCAGGCAGACGCCAGGTACTGTCGGCCGTTGGCGATCGTGGTTCCCCACGAGGGTGTCGACGGCGGAACCCCCAGACCGAGGAAGCTGAGTGACGCTTCGGCGACGATCATGAGCCCGACCTGCACGGTTGCCGTTACCAGGAATGGCGTGAGCACTGAAGGAAAGATGTACTTGCGCAGGATCCGTGGCGTACCCAACCCGAGGACGCGAGCGGAGTCGACGAATTCCCGGCCACGCGTCGCGAGCGTCGATCCGCGGACCAGGCGCGCGAAGATTACCCAGCGCAACACCGCGAGCACGATGATCACGTTGAGCAGACTCGGTCCCAGGACGGATGCGAGAAGAATCGCGAGCAGGATGCCGGGGAACGAGAGTTGCACATCGGCGAAACGCATGATTGCCGTGTCGAGAAGGCCGCCGAAGTAGCCGGCGACCATGCCGAGGATGAGCCCGATACCGCCACCGATGACGATGGTTCCGACGGCAACCAGCAGCGACACGCGCGCACCTTGAACGACCTGCGCAAAGATGTCACGCCCCACCTGGTCGGTGCCCAGCAACGCCATGTGGCCGGTGCTCAATATCGCTCCCGGCGGCCTGAGCCGGTCGACGATGCCAGCCTTGACGTGGTTGTACGGGACGAGCATCGGCCCGAACACGGCGACCAGCACGTACAACGACGTGAAGCCGGATGCCAGGAGAAGGAAGATTCCGTGCCTTCGACGGCGTCGTGGACGTACTGCTTCCGTCGTGCTAGCCGACGGCGTGGATGTCGCAAGGAAAGTCATCGCTAGTCACCTGCCAGGCGTATGCGCGGATCGAGAGAGCCGTAGAGAAGGTCGACGATGAGGTTGAGGCCCGCGTAGACCACCGCGATGAGAACGACAGCCGCCTGCACGACCGCGTAGTCGCGGAAGGAGATGGAATCGATGAGGAGCTTGCCCACGCCCGGCCAGGCGAAGACCACCTCGACGATCACGGCGCCGCCAAGGAACGTTCCCAGGACGAGTGCCGCGGCGGTGACGACCGGGACAAGCGCGTTGCGCAATGCATGAGAGGAGAAGACGACCCGTTCGCTGAGCCCCTTGGCACGCGCCGTCCTGACGTAATCGGCACTGAGTTCTTCCAGCAGTCCGGCTCGGACTAGCCGTGCGAGCCAACCCACGTACGGCAGGGCAAGCGCGAACGCAGGCAGCACGAGACTGTGCAGTGAGCCGGCTCCTGAGCTCGGGAAAAGGCCCAGACCAGCAGCGAAGATCAGAATAAGCATGATCCCAACCCAGAATTGGGGAAGGGACTGACCCACCAGAGAAGCCGTCGAGATCATCTGATCCACGAGTCCATGGGGGCGTCGCGCCGCCACGATTCCCATCGGGAAACTGAGCAGCAGGGTCACGAACATCGCTCCCACAGCAAGGGTGCATGTCGCTGGGAAGGTCGCCAGGACGTGAGGCATTGCCTCTGCGTCGAGGCGGAAGGACCGGCCGAAGTCGAGCTTCAACACATCGATGAGGTAGCTCGCGTACTGGAGCAGAAACGGCCGGTCGAGACCGAGCTGTGCTCGCAACGCCGCCCGCTCGGTATCGGTGGAGAACGGACCGAGAAGAAGGGCTGCCGGGTCTCCGGGTACCAGACGCACCACCAGGAAGGTGACTGTCACCGCACCCCACACGACGAAGATCGACTGCATGAGCCGACGCGCGACATACCCAGCCATGTCCTCGCCTCCCTGAATCAGATGCGCTTACTAATGCGTATTAGCTTCGGTGATTTCGAGTAAGAGTGCAGAGGGCGCCGGCGGATGTCAATACCTGGTGCGCGAAAGGAAGTTACGCATGTGGGACTGCTTCCAGCTCTCTTACGGGGGCTTCTTGCGCTCGAACGGCGGGCGTAGCAGCATGATCCGCGCATCGGCAGCGCGGCATCGAACTCGCTGGAGGCGGAGCCTTCTCGACGATGAGCAGCCAGGCCAGCACGGTCGGCCATCCACGGGCGGCACCGAGGACAGGTTGGCGCGGAAGGCAACCCATGGCTGGTCTTTGACGGCGCGTTCGATGTCTGGCATCGCCGGGAACGGCGCCGGAGCCGATCGCAACGGCTCGGTGTCGGCCAGCGCGCCACCGTTGCGCTTGCCGAAGTCCGCGACGAGGGTGCGGTAGTGCAGCGCCACCCCGGCCTCGAGGACGCCTCGGCTCAATCGGCGTGACCTTGTCGTGGCCGATCGTGAACCCGCAGTACGGGCTGGATGCCGGGATCTGCGGGGGTGGCGGGCGTGCCCGTCGGCGGCCATCCGCCGGACCAGCTCGTCGAAGACGCCCCGGATGAGCTGCTCGGAGCCGTCCAGGGAGTAAGAGGTCATGCACGCCTACCAGGCCGGCGGTCAGGTTGCCACCGAGGTAGCCGTGATCGCTCCACCAGAATGGTGCGCGCACCGGTCCTGGCGGCGCAGATCGCGGCCGCGATGCGCGCGGGTCCGTCGGCTACGACCAGCAACGTCCACGAGCTCGGCCACCGGGATACGGCGGGCGTAGCCCACGCTGGACTCGCCGCTTGCTGCGGTGGTGGCTCAGTACCCCCTCACATCGGGCCAGGCGAGCTCGAAACCCTGCTGGACCAGAACGGCCTGAAAGGCCGCCAGCAGCTTCGGATCCGCCTGTATCTGGTGCGGCTGGAGGCCACGCTCCAGACAGTGCGCAGCCAGCGCGCCAGCGGCCTCGCCGATGTTCCACTCCACGGGGTGCAGCCGGTAGCAGCCGTTGGTGATGTGTGTGGTGCCGATGTTCTTGGCGGCGGGCAGCAGGTTGCCCACCCGCACCGGGAGCAGCGCGCCGAGCGGGATCTGGAACGGCAGGCTGCCCACGTCGATGTAGTTGTCTCCGCCCGTGGAGGGGTGCAGGTCGATCCGGTAGCTGCCGATGCCGACCGAGTCGGGGTAGCGGGTGGCGCCGCGCTCGCCGCGGACGGCCAGCGACACGTCGTTCTCGGTCACCGTGGTGACCGCCTCGATGCGGCGGGACTCGCGCACGTACGGCGCCTTGGCCAGGCCGTCGCGCGTGCCGGCGATGTCGGGGCGCAGGCGCAGGCCCGGGAACCCGGTGCCGCCGTCGGGCCGCGGCGCCTCGGTCTGCAGCCAGTACAGCAGGCTCAGCGACAGCTGTTTGGCCTGATCGATGTTGCGGGCCGCGGTCTCCGGGTCGACCTCGAGGATGTTGCCCAACCAATAGTCGTTCATCGGCCAGTTGACCAGAGTGACGTCCGAACCGAATGCGCCGGGCAGGTGGTTGCCGCGGGCGATGATCCGGCGGAAACGCCACAGGTCCTTGTCACCCTGGTCCTTGCTCTGGTCGGCGAAGACGGCGGTCGGGTCGTCGCCGGGCTCCGGGTTGAAGATCCGCTCCTCCACCTCGAGCGTGCGCGGGTCGGGGGCCTTCAATCCCAGCAGCGGGCCCGGCCAGAAGTCCGGCTGATAGCTGCGCCAGAAGTCGTAGTCGCGTGGTCGGTCGATCACGTGGTTCTCGACCGCGCGGTGCTCGATCGCGAAGCAGAACGTGATGCCCTGCATGTTGGCCGGGTCCGCGACCTCGGGGGCGCTGGGCTCGCCGTGCCGGTCTCGGCTCTCCGCACCGGTTACGTACTCCGCACCGGCCAACGTCAGGAGGTCGCCGCACTCGGTCGCGTCCAGGACGTAGTCGGCCGAGACGGTGACCGTCTGACCGGTCTCGTCGTCTCGCAGCGTGACCGCGCGGACGCTATCGCCGTCAGTGTGGGCTTCGATCGGGGAGTGCTCGAGCAGGAAGGTCAGCCGGCCCGAGGCACGGTGCGGGGCGAGCATCGCCTCGATGACGGCCAGGGCGACCCGCGGTTCGTGGCACAGCTTGCTCACCCGTCCGGCGCCCGGGTTGAGCCGGCGGTCCGCCCGAGCGGCGGAGTTGAGGGGGTAGTGCGTGCGGTAGTAGTCCCGGATGTCGTCACGCAGTTGCCGGTAGGACGCTGTGCAGCCGAACTGTTCGATCCAGGGGTGCTCGTCCGGCGGCACCGCCTGGCTCGTGAGCTGACCGCCCAGCCAGTCGGTGGACTCGGTGAGGACGACCTTGCGGCCCGCACGGCAGGCGGCGTGGGCAGCGGCGACCCCGCCGAGCCCGCCACCGACAACGAGCACCTCGGTTCGGATCTCTGACACGAAGTTCCTTTCTTGGGTGGGAGTTAGCTCTGCGTCAGCGCGGCGGTCCAGTGGTCTCGCCGGCCACCGGCGGGCAGGCGAGCAGTTCCTGGTGCGCTGCGGCGCCGTCTCCCGAGAGCAGTTCGATCAGCATGCGTGCCGCCCGGCGGCCCATTTCTGGGCGCGGCACGGCGAATCCGGTCACCACCGGGGCGCCGGGCTGGGGATTGACCTCCTCGCCGAGCATGGCGAGCGAGAAATCCTGCGGGTACTTAAGCCCGGCTGAGGCGGCGCAGGCGCGCAGGGCGTCGGCCGCCGCCTGGGTATCGGTGGACTCCGCCACGAACGCGGTGGTGCCCGCCTCCAGCCAGCCGCGCAGCCGTGCCTCGTTCAGGTCGGAGCCGTCCGTGTACACGACCTCGCCATGGACCCCGTTCTCCTGTAGTCCGAGCCGAAAGCCCTCCTCCCGATCCAATGAGGCGACCGCCTGGTCGGGTTCGCGGACGTAAGCCAGCCTCCGGTGCCCCAGCCGGGCCAGCTCCGTCACGACATCGGCCGACGCCCGTACGTAATCAGCGCCGATGTAGGGCAGTTGGGAACCCACGGTGTCGTTGCGACCCACGTAGACCAAGGGGAACCCGTCGTCGAGGAGACGCAGCAGCTCCTCCGTCGGTGCATGACGGCCTATCAGCACGCAACCATCGGCCAAGCGCAGCCGGTTCAGTCCGTCCGCCTGTTTCTCTGGCCTGGTCGACCCGGAACCGGTGAACAGCAACAGGTCGTAGCCCTGCGCGGCCGCCTCCTCCTCCACTCCCACCAGGAAGGGGTAGTAGGAGTTGCGGAAATCTACCGGGAAGGTGGCCATGAAGGTGTAAACGCCGAGCAGCCGGTTGCTGCGCGCCACCAGCCGGCGCGCTGCGGGATCCGCGACATAGCCCAGCTGTCGGGCAGCGCCCAGCACCCGCGCCCGGGTTGACTGCGCCAACGCGAGGCCCGCCTCGTTGCCGTTGAGTACCAGCGAGACCGTCGCCTGCGAGACCCCGGCGATGCGGGCGATGTCCGCCTGTCGGGGCCTCCCGGATCGCTGCCCTCCGCCCTGGGAGCTCATCGCAGCATCAACCCGCCGTCGACGTCGAAGGCGGCGCCCTGCACAAAGGCGGCGCCCGGCGAGCACAGGAACAGGATCGCGGCGGCCATGTCCTCAGCCCGGCCCATCCGGCCAACCGGGATATTCGAAGCGATACGTTGCTTGAGTTCGTCGGCAACTCCGGTGTGCATGGGAGTGTCACTGGGCCCGGGCACGACGGCGTTGACGCGCACGCCCGAAGAGGCGAACTCGCGGGCCAGGGACTTCACTAGGGACAGCACGCCGGCCTTGCTCGCCGCATAGGCTGAATCGCAGATCAGACCGCCACCGCCGCGGAACCCAGCGTCCGAGGCAACCAGCACTACTGAGCCACGGCCGGCCGATTCCATGTGGTGCAAGGCCTGCTGGGCCACGGCAAAGGTACCCACGAGATTCACGTCAAGCACCCGACGCCAGTGCCCGGCGTCGGCCTCCCGAGTGTGCTGTGAGGTGATCACCGCAGCGCAGTGCGCGACGTGGTCAATGCGCCCGAAATCCTGCGCGACCTGCTCCATCACTTGCACGACCGACTCCTCGTCGGTGATATCCAGCACCACGCCGCAGGAGCCGGGAATCTGCGCGGCAGCCCTCTGCACACCGTCTGCATCCCGGTCGGCGAGGACCACGCTGGCACCGCAGGCCGCGAACGCCCGCGCGGTCTCGAAGCCCATGCCGCCAGCCGCCCCGGTGACGAATACAACCTCACCGTCGAAAGCAGACGGGGAGAACACTTCCCAGGCCCGCGCCTGTACGGCCTCGTCGGTCGCCGTGCCCATACCAACCTCACTCACAGATGGTGTCGCTTGGCTCCAGTCTCCTATTAATACGTATTAATAGGAGACTGGACACGAGCTTGATCACGCACACTGCGGTTGTCAATCCCCTGGACGGAAACTCAAACGCGTGCGCGGGCCCCCACCGCACACGTCCGTGCCTATGGAGATGCGGGGGAAGCACCACGCACGACTTCGTCCCCGGGCCCGAGCTGCGAGCCATCCAGGCACGGGTACGCGAGCACTTCGGCGGCTCAGTAATGTTCTTCATCTCTTGGCTCGACGCCGAGCTCCCGCCCGAAGCCCCCGCCGTATGACCTGCCCACACGCCACGCCGCCGACCTCACCGGCGGTGCGCCATCCATTGGGTGGCGACGCTACTTGCCGAAGTGGATGGAGCCGGAGAAGTCCCGTCCTTGGATGACCGTGCCATCGACGCGAGCACCCCGGGAAGAGCTTCCGCGTGCTCGTCTACCCGTCCGGCATCTCTGTGTCCACCTCGACCTTGCGCTACCTGTCCGCTCTCCTGCGGGCCCGCCGCCAGGAACGTGGAACACGATGGCGCCGCGTGAGCGCGGGCCGCCAGGCCCTGCTCGTTCTCGCGCACCTGCGCTCCGGCCATACCTACGCCCAGCTGGCCGCCGGTTTCGGCGTTGGCACCACGACCGCCTACCGGTACATCGCCGAGGCCATCGATGTCCTGGCCGCCCTCGCACCGACACTCGCCGAAGCGATGAAGACCGCCTCCACCAAGGCATTCGTGATGCTGGACGGCACGCTGCTGCCGATCGACCGAATCGCCGCCGACCGGCCCTTCTACTCCGGGAAGCACAAGAAGCACGGCATGAACGTGCAGGTGATCACCGATCCGGCGGGGCGGCTGCTGTGGGCATCTCCCGCGCTGCCTGGAGCAGTCCACGACATCAAGGCCGCGCGAACCCACGACATCATCGACGCACTGGAGGAAGCCGGCGTGGAATGCTGGGCCGACAAGAGCTACCGGGGCGCCGGCGGCACCGTACGACTGCCCTACTGGGGTCGCTGGGAGACGCTCTCCGCAGGGCAGCAAGCTGTCAACCGCTCGCACGCGAGGATCCGCGCGCTCGTCGAGCAGGCCATGGCCACCCTCAAGACCTGGCGACTCCTGCGCAAGATCCGCAGCAGCACCACCCGCATCACCAACCTCGTTCAGGCCGTCCTCACCCTGCATCTGACCTGCTCAAACTGAGGTTGGAAAAGGCTCAGTGGCTGGCGGCCGCGCAAACTGACGGGCGGCGTGGGGGGGGGCGTAGACCCCCGAGATGGGGAGATCCTCCTTGTCGACTACATAGAAGACCACTGGTGGCCAAGTCGATCCGATGAGCCGTCCACCTCCGGGCCGATGGGCAGCCGGATTTGGAACCACATCGTCCCCCTGCTGGGCGCGTACCCGCTGCGGGATATCGACGCCACCACCCTTCGCACGTTCAAGAGCAAGCTGCTCTCGCGAGTCGAGACATCAACAGCGGAGACTCTATGGATCCACCTGACGACCATCTTCAACACCGCCGTTGACGACATGCGGCTCGCGAAGAGCCCCTGTAAGGCGTATCGGACGGTCAAGGCCCCGAGGCGCACGAAGAAGAAGGCCAAGGCATGGGGTCGTTCCACAGTCGAAGCCGTCCGCGACGCTCCACCGCCGCTATCAGTCCGCGGTCGATCTGGGGCTCGGCGCCGGGCTACGCCAAGGCGAAGCGTTCGGGCTGGCTGAAAACGACCTCGACTCCGAGGCTGGGGTGCTGCATGTCCGGCGGCAGATGCGCTGGGACATCAAGGGACGCCCCTACTTCTGCCTGCCAAAAGGGCACAAGACGCGCACCGTCCCCCTCTCCCCCAACCTCGCGCGTCGCGCGAAGGAGTACCTCCGCGAGTTCCCGTCTATCGAGTGCACCCTGCCCTGGCGCAACCCAGAAGCCCCGGAGTCGGCACTGGAGGAGCGCCAGCGGAAGCCAGTGACCGTCCGGCTTGTCCTCACCACCGGCCAGGGCAACCGCATCAACTACCGCACATGGAACGAACGCAGCTGGAAGCCTGCGCTTGCCGCTGCCGGGCTCCTGACGGTCATCGGTCACAAGGAGCAGAAGCACGGCGACCGCGTACGTCGCCACCCGGTGTTCGACCTGTCCCGCGAGGACATGTTCCACGTGCTGCGCCACACATATGCCAGGTGCAGCTCGAAGCAGGCGAGTCTGTCGTCAGTCTCGCCGTGTGGCTGGGACACTTCACACCGAAGATCACGCTTGACCACTACGCTCACTTCATGCCGGAGGCTGGCAGGCGCGGCCTGGCCGCCACGGACTTCTGGCTCGCCCCTCAGGCCGAGGCGCAGAGAGTCTCTGAGAAATCCCTGGCGACGCGGCCAATCACCAAGCGGGCTTTGAAACCGCAGGTCAAGAAGGTCCTCCAGGAGTCTGCCGCATTGAAGGTCAAGTACAAGGAGACGGCGCGGGGCGGGCTCGCGGTCAACGTCATCGAGTGCTGAGGACGCTGATCGCCGTCACGCCGGAACACATTCAGCGCGGCGGCGGCGCCTTCGCGACGACTGCGAAGCTGACGCGCTGGTTGACGCATCCGTCGCGCGCCGCCCGGCACTCCGGCGACTCTCCCTCATCGAGGGCCCGCCGGGGTTCGGACCGCCACGGCCACCCGCAGGACAACCCGCGGCCCCGGAGGTACACGCGCCAGGGCGGACTTGTTCAGGCGTAGGTCAGCTGCTCCTGCCAGTCCGCTCCGCGGCCCTCCGGTGTGAGGTCGAAGATGTTCCAGAGCGGCTCGAGCGTGCCGACGTGGCGGGGGTCCTGTCCGTTGTCGGTGGGCGCGTAGAGCATCTCCGAACCCCAGAAGTGGCGGATCTTGCCGCCGTCGCGCCGGAAGACGTTCAGCATCGGCATGTTCGACCCGTCCGCCGTCTGGGCGAGGTAGTCACGGCCGTAGGTGTTCGCGGCCGAGGACAGCAGGCGCAGGTGCCGCCAGCCGCGCTCCTCGGCGAAGGTGAGGAGTCGCGGCAGCGGCGCCTTGGCGACGACCGCGAAGTTGACGCGCTGGGTGACGTGCTCCATGGCGCCGTCGAACTGATCGAGCAAGGTCGTGCACGAAGGACACGGACCCTCTTCGCGCTTCAGCCGCGCCGTCTGCCCGCTCGCGGGCCCCGGCCGGTCGTCACCGGCGTGCCGGGGGAACATGAAGCTGTAGATCACCAGGGAGTCCTTGCCCGGCGCGAAGAGCTCCGACAGCCGTACGTCGACGGGGGCCCCGTCGGCTCCGGCGCCCTGGAAGACGTAGTCCTCCGTGACCACGCCGCCCGGTGGCAGCTCACGTCTCGCGGCGGCTACCGCCTCGGTGGCCCTGCGCAGCTCGATCTCCTGGCCGAGCAACCGGTCGCGGGCCGCCCGGTACTCCGGTGACTCGCCTGGAAACGTCATGCTCACGGACCCTCCTGGGATTCGGCGACTGGCCGTCAGCGTGCGCCCGGCAACGGCAACCGGCAAGGATCACCGGTGCCCGGCGGGTCGCCGGGCACCGGGCCCGGAACGGGCCGGTCCGAGTCCCGCCGTGACCGGACAGCGGCGGCTTGATTTCGCCCACGGTGAAGTGACGGTCACGGAGAGATCCTCGCCACGTACACCCGGCCCGGCGGCTGCCCCGACGGCACCGTTTCGGTCATCTCCGCAGGACAGGAGCGTGCGGGTCCGTCGCCGGGCGATCATACGGGCACCCGCTGTCGGGCCCCGGGGGACCGTAGGTACGGTGGTCGCCGCAAGGGCCGTACCGGCCACGGCTGCGGCCCTCGAGCCCCGCTGCCGAGGGTGCCCGCACACCCGGCCGGTCGCAGCACGTGACGACCCCGAGAGGCATGAGCTTTGACGAGCGAGACCGGCACCATGCTCCGTGAGTTCCTGCGGGCGCCCGTCCGCACCGGCGCCGTGGCACCCAGCTCCCGCAGACTCGCCGAAGCCGTGACCGCTCCCGTGCCCGAACTCGGCGATCCCGTGGTGGTGGAACTCGGCCCCGGTACCGGTGCGTTCACCAGCACCATCGAAGAGCAGCTGGGCGGCCGCGGCCATCAGCTGGCGGTGGAGACGAACCCGCGGCTGGCCGACGATCTGAGCTGGCGCTTCCAGCGTGTCGACGTCCTCAACGCCGACGCGTCGAAGCTGCCGCAACTCCTCGCCGAGCGCGGCCACGACAAGGCGGACGTGGTCGTCAGCGGCCTGCCCTGGGCGTCCTTCTCCCCCGAGGTCCAGCACGACATACTCTCGGCCGTCAGCCGTGTGCTGGCGCCCGACGGCGCGTTCACGACGTTCGGCTACGTCCACGCGATGCGGCTCTCCTCCGCGCTGCGTTTCCGCGAGATGCTCCGCATGAGCTTCGAAGAAGTGGTGGAGGGCCGCACGGTGTGGGGCAACCTGCCGCCGGCCTTCGTCTATCACGGCCGGCGCCCGCGGACCGGCACCCCGCCCGGGCGCTCCGCACGGCGCGTGGACCCGCACCTGGAAGGTTTCACGCTCTCCGGACAGACATCCGTGTCCGGACAGACCTCCGAGCGGGCCTAGCGTCACTCGCGGAGGAGTACGCGACGACCCCTCGCGAACCTGCGGCCCGTGTACCCGTCGCCGTGATGTCGGCGCGGGAAGCGGGTCCGGCCAGGACGGTGTGCTTCCCGGGCCCCGACGTATTCCGGTTTCCAGCCGTCTTCGGGCATGAAACGGGCAGACGTGACACGGCAAACGGGCAACACCGGCCAGTCGCCGTTCACATGACTGCTGGTCACAGCGCGAGGGCGCACGCGCAATGCGGGCAGGAACAGTCACGATTGACGGCCATTCGGGCCTGTTCCCGGCGCTGGATGGCTTGTAAAACTCTCCGCACGGTTCCGCATCAGGCGCCGGGGTGCCGACGGACAACCCTCGTTGGGCCATTGAGGACCACCACGAGGAGTGCGCTGCGTTCATGTCCATACCCAGGGGAAGGACAGTACGGATCGCCGCGGCCGCGGTCCTCGCCGCGGGGGTGCTCGCGGCCTGCGGCGGATCCGGCGGACCGGGCGGCGGCGAAACGCCGCGGGACGACAAGGCCATCACGGTCCTGATGGTCGACAACCCTCAGATGCTCCGGCTGCAGAAGCTGACCGCCAAACACTTCACCGGCCGGACCGGCATCGAGGTCGACTTCACCACCCTGCCGGAGAACGAGGTCCGCGGCCTGATCTCCCAGGACTTCGCCAACCAGACCGGCCGCTACGACGTCGCCACGATCAGCAATTACGAGGCGCGGAACTACGCCGGCAAAGGCTGGCTGCGCCCGCTGGACTCCTACATCAGCAAGGACGAGTCCTTCGACCAGAGCGACATCCTGCTGCCCATGCAGCTCTCCCTCAGCGGGGCGAACGGCAAGGTGTACGCGGAGCCTTTCTACGGCGAGTCCTCCATGCTGATGTACAGGAAGGACGTCTTCGCGAGGCTCGGCCTGGAGATGCCCGCCAATCCCAGCTGGCGGCAGGTGTCGAGGCTCGCGCAGCGGACGGACGGCGCGGAGGCGGGCATGCGGGGCATCTGCCTGCGCGGACTGCCCGGCTGGAGCGAGATGATCGCCCCGCTGACCACACTCGTGAACACCTTCGGCGGCACCTGGTTCGACAAGGACTGGAACGCCCGGCTCACCTCTCCCGGCTTCACCCAGGCGGCCGAGTTCTACGTCGGGCTGGTGCGCGAGCACGGCGAGTCCCGCGCGGCACAGGCCGGTTACGCCGAGTGCCTCAGCACCATGCGCGACGGCAAGTCGGCCATGTGGTACGACACGACCGCGGGTGCCGGTTCCCTGGAGGCGGACACCTCGCCCGTCAAGGGCAAGGTCGGGTACGTACCGGCCCCGGTGGAGAAGACCGAGTCCGCCGGCTGGCTCCACACCTGGGCGTGGAGCATGCAGAAGGCGTCCCAGAACACCCGCTCCGCCTGGAAGTTCATATCCTGGGCCTCCGGCAAGGACTACGAGCGGCTGGTCGGCGAGACGTCCGGCTGGGCGGACGTTCCCGCCGGCAAGCGAGCGTCGACGTACGAGAACCCCGAGTACAAGCGGGCCGCGAAGGCCTTCCACAAGGTCTCCAGGGACGCGATCCGCAATGCCGACCCGCGGGACCCGGGCGTGCAGCAGCGGCCCACCCTCGGCATCCAGTTCGTCGCCATCCCCGAATTCAGCGAGCTGGGCGGCAAGGTCTCCCGCGAGCTCAGCGCGGCAATCGAGGGCGAACAGTCCGTCAAGACGGCCCTGCGCAAAGCGCAGAAGGACGCCCAGGAGGTCGGCGACACGTACAAGAGGCGCTGACCCGGGCCCGGGCGTCCGCGAGCCCGGGTCCGGGAGCCGGGGCCCCGGCCGCGCTACGTGCCGCTGGTGACCTGGGCGATGGCGCGGTCCTCGACGATGGCGGTGAAGGAGACGGTGAGATCGTTCATCGTGAGCTCGCCGGTGGTCCGGCCGAGGAGGCCGTGGCACTCGCCGCCCGCACAGCTCATCCGGGAGACCTCCGAGGCGCTCGTCCGCATCGAGGACCCGCCTTTGATGACCGCCCGCCAGGAGATCATTCGGTCCTTGATGGACTCGACGGTGAACCGCTGCACCCCGTAGGCGGTGCTCGGGAACAGCTCGTCGCCCGCGGCCAGCTCGACCTCGCAGTTCCCGTCGGCGCAGGAGCCGGTGTCCTTGCCGTCCGCGGCTTGGGGCAGCGCGGTCAGCTGCCGCGGCGCTGGCGACCCCGAATCCCAAGGGGAGGACGCGAGAGAGGCCTGGGAGGCCTGGGAGGTCTGGGAGGCCTGGGACGACGTCTGCACGCCGCCCTTGTCCGAGCCGTCGCCGGCCGCGCCGTCCGCTCCCCCACCACATCCGGCCAGCAGTGCGAGCACCAGCAGCGGTGCGCAGCGCAGCGGAATCCTCGATCGTCCATACCGAACCCGACGCGTCATGCTTCCCCGTCTCTGTGCTGTGCTGTTGTGCGGTCGCGTCGAAACTACTCCGCCCTGCTGTCGATAATCCGCATTTCGAACCACGTGGTCTTGCCGCGGGGCAGCAGGTCGACCCCCCAGCGGTCGGAGAGGGTGTCGACGAGGAAGACGCCGCGGCCGCTGGTGTCGAGAGCCTGCACCGGGAGGAGGCAGGGCAGGCCGCGGGACGGGTCGCGCACCTCGGCGCGGATCCAGCCGCGGCGGCGCAGCATCCGCAGGCCGAAGACGTGCGCGCCGGTGTGGCGCACGGCGTTGCCGACGAGTTCGGAGACGAGCAGGACGGCGTCGTCCGTGGTCTGGCGGGGAAGGCCCCAGTGCAGTCGCAGAACGGTGCGGGCGAGTTGGCGTGCGGTGCGCGCCGACTCGGGGCGGTTGGGGAGGCGTACCTCGTCGATCGTCGGGTCGCCCACGAGGTCGAGCACCCCGTTCCCGAAGTCGTCGGCCGTCGGCGGCTCCTCCGGGATCTCCGGTACCCAGTTGGCCACGCTCACCACTTCTCGCTGTCCCGCCATGGCCACCATCATGGCGGCGGCAGGGGGAATTGTGGGGCGGTTCGGGGGGATCGGATCATACGGAACGGGCCCTTCCGCAGGGGCGGTTGGGAAGGTGCCGAGCGGCGAGGCCCGGCGCGGGCGACCCTGACCAGGCGTGACACCGTGTACGTACGTGATCACGATCAGCCACGGCCGGGCCGCCGCGCGCGGTCATTCAACGGAAAACCGGTTCCCCCACACGGTGGGGCGCACTCCGGACATCCGGTGCGCCACCCCCCACCACCCCACCCCGTACCGGGGGTTACCGGGGCTACGTCAGCGGAACTTGGCCTTGCCGGGCCCCTCCTCCACGAAGCTGCGCATCCCGGTCGCGCGGTCCTCGGTCGCGAACAGCCCGGCGAACCAGTTGCGCTCGATCGTCAACCCGGTGTCGATGTCCGTCTCCAGACCCGCGTCGACGGACTCCTTGGCGGCGCGCAGCGCCATCGCGGGGCCCTGGGCCAGGGAGGCGGCCCACGCCTTGGCCCGCTCGTAGACCTCTTCGTCCGGCACCACCCGGTCCACGAGTCCCATCTGCAGCGCCTCCGGCGCCTTGACCTGCCGCCCGGTGAAGATGAGGTCCTTGGCCTTGGCGGGTCCCACCAGCCGGGCGAGCCGCTGCGTGCCGCCGGCGCCGGGAATGAGGCCAAGGAGGATCTCCGGCTGCCCCAGCTTGGCCCGCTCGCCGGCGATCCGGATGTCGGCGCAGAGTGCCAACTCACAGCCGCCGCCCAGCGCGTAGCCGGTGACGGCGGCGACAACGGGCTTGGGGATGCGGGCCACGGCGGTGAAGGAGTCCTGCAGGGCCTTGGACCGCACGACCATGGCGGCGTGGTCCATGACCTGCATCTCCTTGATGTCCGCGCCCGCCGCGAACACCTTCTCGCCACCGTAGATCACGACGGCGCGCACATCGTCGCGCAGGGTGGCCTCTTCGGCGAGCTCACGCAGCCGGTCCTGCGTGGCGATGTCCAGGGCGTTCATGGGCGGACGGTCCAGGCGGATCGTGGCGACACCGTCGGCGACTTCGAGATTCACAGTCATGGGGGAAGGTTAACGCCCGTTCGCGCCAGGGGGCAGGCGGAGGACCGCCCCCTGGCGCGCGGCTACTTCTGTTCAGCCGTCCACTTGTCCCAGTCCATGTTCCAGCCGCTGAATCCGTTGTCCGGCTGGATCGTCTTGTCCTTGGAGTTCTTGATCTCCACGACGTCGCCGACGATCGACTCCCTGAAGAACCACGCCCCCGGCGTCCCCTTGTCGCCGCCGCCCTTCTTGTCGAACAGGCCGACACAGCCGTGGCTGGCGTTGACCTGGCCGAAGGAGGACTGAGCGAGCCAGTAGTTGCCGTGGATGAAGGTGCCCGAGGTGGACAGCCGCATGGCGTGCGGCACGTCCTTGATGTCGTAGCCGCCCGCTTCCTCCTTGCGGCCGAAGCCCACGGTGTCGCCGTCCATCCGCGTCACCTTGTGCCGCTCGCTGATCACCATGCGGCCGTTGTACGTGGGGTTCTCGGGGCTGCCCGAGGAGATCCCGTACTTCTTGATCTTCTTGCCGTCCCGCTTCACCGTCATCGTCTTCTTCTTCGCGTCCACGACGCTGACCTGACGCCGTCCGACGGTGAAGCTCACGCTCTTGTCCTGCGTCCCGTACACCCCGTCGTAGCCCTCGACACCGTCGAGGTTCAGGTCGAGGGTGACCTTGGTGCCCGCGTCCCAGTACTCCTCCGGCCGGAAGTCGAGGCGGCTGTCGCCGAACCAGTGGCCCTGGACATCGACTTCGGGTTCGGCGCTGACCGAGATCGCCTTCTCGACGGCCGCGCGGTCGGTGACGGCGTGATCGAAGTTGAGGGAGACGGGCATTCCGACGCCCACCTTGTCGCCGTCCTCCGGGGTGAACCGGCCTATGAAGGTGCTGTCGGGCGTGAACGTGGTGAAGTCGGTGTTCTTCTTCTTCGTACGCCCCTCGGAGTCCCGCGCGAGGGCGCGCACGGAGTACTTCGTGCGGGTCGCCAGGTGGGTGTCCGGCTCCCAGGCCGTCCTGCCCTCGGCGAACTTCCCCTCGACCTGCTTGCCCTTGGAGTCCTTGACCTCGACGCTGACCAGCTTGCCCTTGGCCGCCGTCACCTTCAGCGCCCCGGACGTCCTGACCTTGTCCGCCCCGTTCTCAGGAGTGACCGTGACGCGGGCCTGCGACTTCTTCGGGGCGTCGTCCTTGCCCGCGCCCTGCTCGCCGCCGGCGCCCGCACCGCTGCCGCAGGTGGTCAGCACCAGCACCATCACCACGGCCAGTACGACGAGACCCACCGCGGACCCGCCTATGAGCTGGGCCCGGCTGTCCCCCCGTATCGCCTCCGGGTTCAGTTTCTCCCGGGCCTGCTTCACTGCTCCTGCGGCGACGGACTTCAGATCCACTGCGGGCTGCTCCCCTCCCACGCGTGGTCGCGCACCACGGGTGCGCCCCCGACGCGCCAACACGTCTCTTCGCCGCTAGATAATCACACGGTAGTGACGTGGGGACCCCCACGCGTGTCACCGTTCCGTCGCGATTTCGCGGCGCGCGATGCTGGGCGGCCCCGCCCTCCTGGGGTCCGCGGCCCGGCCGGCCTCAGTTCAGCGCGGAGCCCGCCCGCCAGGCCCGCCAGGACATGTTCCAGCCGCCCAGCCCGTTGTCCGCGCCGAGGGTGCGTTCGCCCGAGCCCTTGACCTTGACCAGGTCCCCGATCAGCGAGCGGTGGTAGAAGGACCCGGCCGGGCTGTTGTCGTCGCCGCCCTTCCTGTCCCGCAGTCCGACGCAGCCGTGGCTGACGTTGGCGGTGCCGAAGGTGCTCCTCGAGGCCCAGTAGTTGCCGTGCAGGAAGGTGCCGCTGTCGGTGAGCCGCATGGCGTGCGGCACGTCCTCGATGTCGTACTCGCCGCCGAACCCGACGGTGCTGGCGTTCATCCGGGTCACCCGGAACTTCTGGCTGATCACCATGCGGCCGGTGTACGTGGGGTTCTCGGCCGAGCCCGCGGTGACCGGCACGGTGTTCACGACGACGCCGCCCCGCCGCACCGTCATCGTGTGGGTGCGGGCGTCCACGACGGAGCGCTGGTCACGGCCGACGGTGAAGTGGACCCGCTTGCGCTGCACCCCGTACACCCCCCGGGCGGCCCGCACATGACGCAGCCGCAGATCGAGGGTGACGCGGGTGCCGGGCTTCCAGTACGTCCTGGGACGGAAGTCGAGCCGGGAGCGGCCGAACCAGTGCGGCGCGACCCGCGCTTCCGGGTCGGCCGTCACGCGGATGGCGCGCTCGACCGCGGCGCGCCGGGCGATCGGCCGGCTGAACTTGATCGAGAGGATCATCGCGGTGCCGACCGTCTGCCGGTGTTCGGGGGTGAAGAAGCCGATGAAGTGCCGGTCGGGCACCTTGGTGGCGAAGGTGGTGTGCCGGGCCACGCGCCGCCCCCGCCTGTCGCGGGCGACCACGTGGACCGTGTACTCGCTGCTGAGCTTGAGCTTGCGGCTGGTGCCGGTGGGCTCCCAGGTGTGGCCGTCGGACGAGACGCGTCCGGGCAGCGGCCGCCCGGCCGCCCCGCCGGTACGCGCCACCCGCACCCGCTCCAGTCTGCCCTCCGGCACCGAAACGCGGAGCCTGTCGTGCGCCCCCACACCCGAGACCCCGTCCCGGGGTGTCACCTCGATCGCCTGCGCGGGTGCCTTCGCGGCGCCCACCACGCCGCAGCCCGTCAGGAGCGCGCCGAGAAGACACAGCGCACCTGCCCGCAGCGCCGCCGTCCGGCCTGCCCGCCCCGCCCGTTCCATGCCCGTCACCCCGCAGAGATCGCCCGTACGCGGAGACCAACGACCCGCCGCCGCAGGGGAAACGCCTCACGTGGGCCGACCGCGGGGGCCGTGCGTCCCCGTGCGTCCCTCCCGCGGGAAAAGCAGATGAGGGATGTCAGGGGTGAACCGTAGTCTCACTCCTGATGACTGCCACGATGGGGACCAGTGGGGAGAGCCGCGCCGATGAGCCGGGCGGCGGCGAGCGGTCGGCGGTCCGCTCACTGCTGCGGCTGTGGCCCTACGTACGGCCGGTGCGGGTGCGGATGTTCGCTGCCGCCTTCGTGGCGATCGTCGCCTCGTGCATGGGGCTGGTGATCCCGCTCGTTCTGAAGTGGCTGGTGGACGGCCCGGTGGCGGCACGCGATACGGGCGGGGTGTGGCTCGGCGGGGCGCTGCTGCTGGGCGTCGGGGTGCTGGAAGCGGGGCTGTTCGGGCTGCGCCGATGGCTGGCCGCCCGCCCGCTGGCAGGGGTGGAAGCGGCTATGCGGGCCGACATCTTCCGGCATCTTCAGCGGCTGCCGGTCTCCTTCCACGACCGCTGGCCCAGTGGGCAGTTACTGTCCCGGGCGACGACCGACCTTCAGCTGCTGCGGATGTTCCTCGCTTTCGGCGTGACCTTCCTGCTGGTCAACGGGGCGACCATCGCCGTGGGTTGCATCATCCTGCTGACCCAGCAGTGGACGCTGGGCCTGGTGATCATGATCCCCACCATCCCGCTGGTGCTGTTCTGCGCGGTCTTCGAGCAGCGGTACGCGCTGGCGGCGCGCAGGGCGCAGGACCAGATCGGCGACCTGACGACCGTGGTCGAGGAGGCCGTGCTGGGCATCCGCGTCATCAAGGGGTTCGGCCGGCACCGCAGCCAGGCGCGGGCCTTCCACGAACTGTCGGAGCGGCTGCTGGGCACGGAGCTGCGCAAGGCGCGGCTGCTGGCCGGGATCTGGGCGCTGATCATGGCGCTGCCGGAGATCGCCATCGGCGCGGCGCTGGTGCTGGGCACGCTGCAGGTGGCCGACGGTGAGCTGTCGGCGGGCACCCTCGTCGCCTTTCTCTCGACGGCGCTGACGCTGCGCTGGCCGGTGGAGTCGATCGGCTTCCTGCTGGCGATGAGCAACGAGGCGGCGACGGCGACCGACCGCTTCTTCGAGGTCATGGACGAGCCGGTGCCGCCGGAGGTGCTGCGGGAGGCGGCTCCCGACGAGCCCGGCGACGACGGCGAGGATGACGAGCCCAGGGATGACGAGGCCGGCGGCGGGCTGCGCTTCGCGGGGGTCCGCTTCCGCTATCCCGACGCGCCCGCGGACACCCCGCCCGTGCTGGACGGGATCGATCTGCACGTACGGCCCGGCGAGACGATGGCTCTCGTCGGCGCGACCGGCAGCGGCAAGACGACGCTGACCGCGCTGGTTCCGCGGCTGCACGAGGTGAGCGCCGGCCGTATCACCCTGGACGGCGCCGACATCGCGACGCTGAGCCGTGGTGAGCTACGGGCCCGGGTCGCGCTCGCCTTCGAGGAGCCGACGCTCTTCTCCGCCAGCGTCGCGGAGAACGTGCTGATGGGCGCGGACCGTTCAGAAGCGGAAGCCGAGGACGCGCCACCGCCCGAGCACCTCGAGAGGGCCCTGCGGGTCTCCCAGGCCGCCGGCTTCGTCGCCGTCCTGCCGCACGGCCCGGCCACCCAGGTCGGCGAACAGGGGCACAGCCTCTCCGGTGGGCAGCGGCAGCGGCTCGCGCTCGCCCGCGCCGTGGTCGGGCGCCCCCGCTTCCTCGTACTGGACGACCCGCTCTCGGCGCTCGACGTGCACACGGAGGCCGCCGTCGAGGCCGCACTGCGGGAGGTGCTGGCGACGACGACCGCCCTGGTCGTCGCGCACCGTCCCTCGACCGTGCTGCTCGCGGACCGGGTGGCGCTCCTCTCGGCCGGCCGGATCGCGGCGGTCGGCACGCATCACGAACTGCTGTGCGACAGCGCGGAGTACCGCCACCTGATGTCCGGCGATAGCGACGACCACGATGGGGGGACGCGGAGTTGACCAGTACCGTACGGCCGTCCAGGCGCGAGGACGACCCAGAGAGCGACGACCCGCCGGTCAAAGGGAGACCGGGCGGCTCGCCCGTCGCCCCCGGGCCGGAGGCCGACCCGTTCAGCAGCGACGCCCTGCCCGCACCCGCCAACGCCTCGCGCGCACTGCTCGGTTCGCTGCTGCGGCCGCAGCGTGGCCGCGTCGGCGCCGCGGCCGTACTGCTGCTGCTCCAGCAGGTCGCCGCCCAGGCGGGCCCGCTCCTGGTCGGGTTCGCCATCGACCGCGCCGTCCCCGCGCTGCGCGGCGAGAGCGGCTCGCCCGATCACGGCCCGCTCCTGGCCGTCGGCGCCGCCTACATCTGCTGCGCGGTCGCCTCCGGCTGGTTCCAGCACGCGTTCATCATCGCGGCCGCCCGGGTCAACCAGCGGGTGCTGATGGAGCTGCGCGGGCGGATCTACCGGCACGCGCAGGCCCTCGACGTCGACTTCCACGACCGCTACACCTCCGGCCGCCTCATCTCCCGCTCGACCACCGACATCGAGGCGCTGCGCGAACTCCTCGACGAGGGGCTGCAGGAGCTGCTCGCCGTCATCGTCTCCGTGCTCTACATCGTGACGACGCTGCTCTGGCTGGATCTCGGGCTCGGCGGTGTGGCGCTGCTCAGTTTCGTTCCGCTGGCGCTGCTGCTGCGGAACTTCCGCAACCGCTCCATGCGTGTCTTCCGCACCCGGTCCACAGCGATCGCGGACGTCATCGTCAAGTTCGCGGAGACCGTCAACGGCATCCGCCCGGTGCAGACCTTCCGCCGCGAGCGGGCCAACGACGCGGCCTTCGCCCGCCTCAACGGCCGCCATCTGAAGGTGAACGGCGACACGCTCCTGGAGATGGCGCGGTACGTGGTCTGCTCCCGGCTCACCGCGAACACCGCCCTCGCCGCCATCGTGCTGTGGGGCGCCTACCGCGTCGCTTCGGAGGAGCTCGCGCTGGGTGTGCTCGCCGCCGCGGCGCTGTACCTGCGCCGGCTCTACGAGCCGATCGACCGGCTCGGCATGTTCCTCAACTATTACCAGTCGGCGGCGGCTTCACTGGAGAAGGTCGCCGGGCTGCTGGCCCAGCGGCCCGCGGTGCCCGAGCCCCGCGCACCCCGCGCCCTGCCCGCCCGCCGCGGCGACGGGCAGGGCAGGGAGGTCGTCTTCGAGGGTGTCTCCTTCGGCTACCGCACCGGCGGCGAGGTGCTGCCCGCCTTCGGCCTGACGCTGCCCGCCGGGCAGACCGTGGCCGTCGTCGGAGCGACCGGAGCGGGCAAGTCCACCCTCGCCAAGCTGCTCTCCCGCTTCTACGACCCGACCTCGGGGCGCGTTCTCCTCGACGGCGTCGACCTGCGCGACCTGGACGGCCCCACCCTGCGGCGCGACGTCGTGATGGTCACCCAGGAGGCGTTCCTCTTCTCCGGCTCGGTCGCGGAGAACATCGCCATCGGCCGTCCCGACGCCACCCGCGCGGAGATCGAGCAGGCCGCGAAGTCGATCGGCGCCCACGACTTCATCGCCGCCCTGCCCGACGGGTACGACACGGACGTGCGCAAGCGGGGCGGCCGCATCTCGGCCGGACAGCGGCAGTTGGTGGGGTTCGCCCGTGCGCTGCTCGCCGATCCGGCCGTACTGATCCTGGACGAGGCGACCTCGTCACTCGACGTGCCGGGCGAACGGGCCGTGCAGCAGGCGATGTCGACGGTGCTGCGGGGCCGTACGGCCGTGGTCATCGCGCACCGGCTCTCGACGGTTCGCATCGCCGACCGGGTGCTGGTGATGGAGGACGGGCGGCTGGTGGAGGACGGTGCGCCAGGCCGGCTCATCGCCGGGACCGGCCGGTTCGCGTCTCTGCATCAGGCATGGCGGGACAGCCTGGTCCAGGGAAGTCTCCCGGACGACAAGACCTGAGTCCGCTATCCGGACCCGCACTTCGTGTCAACGAACAAAAACCGGCCAAGCTGTGAAGACCTGTTGCCCCAACGGTGACATGCACACGCTCTCAGTGGCAGGCTGGTCGAGCTTTACGCATCCGCACAATCGCACAGTTGCGCGTCAATTCGCATTCCCGTTCCACAGTTCTGCCCGGACGGTCGCCCCACGTCGCCGTCCGGCCCCCACGGCAGAAGGAGCCACCGCGTGAGATCCATTACCAAGAAGCAGCGGATATCCGCCCTCGCCGCCACCGCCGCCCTCGTCGTGGCCGGCGTCACCGCGGGGACGGCCGGCGCCGGCCCCGCCCCGCAGGGTTCCGGGGCCGGCTCGGGCGCCATGCCCGTCAAGCTGACCGCCGCTCAGCACACCAAGCTCGTCAAGGCGGCCGACTCGGCCGACGCCAAGGCGGCGGACGCCAAGAAGCTCGGCCTGGGCTCGAAGGAAGAGCTGCGGGTCAAGGACGTCGTCAAGAACAAGAACGGCGCCACGCACGTCCGTTACGTGCGGACCTTCGACGGCCTGCCCGTCCTCGGCGGCGACCTGATCGTGCACAAGTCCAAGTCCGGCAAGCACACCGGCGTCACCAAGGCCACCAAGGCCGACATCGCCGTCGGCACCAAGGCGAGCAAGGCCGCCAAGCCGGCCACTCCCAAGGCCAAGGGCAGCGTCGCCCCGCGCAAGGTCGTCTGGGCCATGGAAGGCAAGCCCGTACTGGCCTGGGAGACGGTCGAGGGCGGCACGCAGAAGTCCGGCGCCCCGAACCGGATGCACGTCATCACCGACGCCACCAGCGGCAAGAAGATCTTCGAGTTCCAGGGCATCCAGGAAGGCACCGGCGAGAGCATGTACAGCGGCTCCGTCGAGCTGGGCACCTCCGGCTCGGCCGGCGCCTTCACGCTGACCGACGCCTCCCGCGGCGGCAACAAGACCACCAACCTCAACGGCGGTCAGAGCGGCGGCGGCCAGGAGTTCACCGACGACGACGACAAGTGGGGCGACGGTAAGCCCGGCAACCCGCAGACCGCGGGCGTCGACGCGCACTTCGGCTCGGCCACGACCTGGGACTTCTACAAGAACGTCCTCGGCCGCGAGGGCATCGCCGGCGACGGCAAGGGTGCGGTCAGCCGCGTCCACTACGGCAACAGCTACGTCAACGCCTTCTGGGACGACAGCTGCTTCTGCATGACCTACGGCGACGGTGAGGGCAACCAGAAGCCGCTCACCTCCCTCGACGTGGCGGCCCACGAGATGACGCACGGCGTCACCTCCACCACCGCCGGCCTGATCTACGCCGGTGAGTCCGGCGGCCTGAACGAGGCCACCTCGGACATCTTCGCCGCAGCCACCGAGTTCCACGCCAACGGCTCCACCGATGTCGCCGACTACTTCGTCGGCGAGCTCATCGACATCAGGGGCGACGGCTCGCCGCTGCGGTACATGGACAAGCCGAGCAAGGACGGCAACTCGCTCGACTCCTGGGACTCCAACGCCGGGAACACCGACGTCCACTACTCGTCCGGCATCGCCAACCACTTCTTCTACCTGCTGGCCGAGGGCAGCGGCGCGAAGGAGATCAACGGCGTGCAGTACGACTCGCCGACGGCCGACGGCTCCACGCTCACCGGCATCGGCATCGAGAAGGCGCAGGCGATCTGGTTCAAGGCTCTCACCGAGAACATGAACCCCAACACCGACTACGCGAAGGCGCGTAAGGCGACGGTCAAGGCCGCCGACGACCTCTACGGCGCCGGCGGCGCCGAGTCCAAGGCCGTCGAGGCCGCCTGGACGGCCGTCGCAGTCAAGTGAGGTGACCGAGCCGGCTGAGCCGGATCAAGCAGCTCAGCCGGCTCAGGCAGCTCACCGCTGAAGGACGGCGGGGCGGGCACCGCGCGCACTCAGGCGCCGCGGCACCCGCCCCCTCGTCGTTCTCACCGCGTCAGCACTCCCGCCGCCGTCCCGGCGGCCGGGCCGTCCTCCGGCGGGGCGGCGACCAGGCCGAGTTCGGCGCCCCCGGCGGCCGGCTGCCGATGCGCGGCCAGCACCCGCACGGTGTACCCGAAGGCGCCGGTACGGTCGAGCGCCAGCGGCCCCTCGTAGAGCCAGCGCCCCTCCATGTCCGGACCGCCCGTCGGCTTCAGCGGTACGCGCACCGCGTCGGCGCCCGCGATCCGGTCCGCCGCGTCGACCCGGCCCGCCACGGCCTGCACCTCCACATCACCGGGTTCCAGTGCCCCCAGCGCCACCCGCACCCGCAGCGCCAGACAGGAACCCATCTCCAGCGCGTCACCCACATCACCGGCCGCCTCGACGTGGTCGACCGCCACCCGTGGCCACTCCGCACGCACCCGCGCCTTCCAGGCCGCCAGGTCGCGGGCAGCCTCGGGGGTCAGCTCGCGCTGGGCGCGGGCGGCGGGAGCGTACAGCCGGTGGGTGTACTCGCGCACCATCCGGCCGGCCAGCACCTTGGGGCAGAGCCGGTTGAGGGTCTGCCGCACCATCTCGACCCACCGCTCAGGCACGCCGTTGCCGCCCGCACCCCGGTCGTAGAAGCAGGGCGCGACGTGATCCTCGAGCAGTTCGTAGAGCGCCGCCGCCTCGATGTCGTCGCGCCGCGTCTCGTCCTCGGCGGCCTCGCCGTCCGCCGTGGGGATCGCCCAGCCGAAGTCCGGCTCGAACCACTCGTCCCACCAGCCGTCCCGTACGGAGAGGTTGAGGCAGCCGTTGAGCGCTGCCTTCATGCCGCTCGTACCGCACGCCTCCAGTGGCCGCAGCGGGTTGTTGAGCCAGACGTCGCACCCGGGGTAGAGCTTCTGCGCCATCCCCATGCCGTAGTCGGGCAGGAAGACGATGCGGTGGCGCACACGCGGATCGTCGGCGAAGCGCACCAGCTCCTGGATCAGCCGCTTGCCGCCGTCGTCGGCCGGGTGCGCCTTGCCCGCCACCACGATCTGGACCGGGCGGTCCGGGTTGAGCAGCAGGTCCCGCAGCCGGTCCCGGTCGCGCAGCATGAGAGTGAGCCGCTTGTAGGAGGGCACTCTGCGGGCGAAGCCGATCGTCAGCACATCCGGGTCGAACACCCCGTCCACCCAGCCGAGTTCGGCCTGCGCGGCGCCGCGCTCACGCCAGGAGGCGTGCAGCCGCGTCCGTACCTGCTGCACCAGCTGCTCGCGCAGGGTGCGCCGCAGCTCCCACAGCCCGGCGTCCGGCAGCCGGGCGGCGTCGGCCGGCACCTCGGGGGCCTGCCAGGTCGCGGCGTGCACGCCGTTGGTGACCGAGGTGATGGGGACCTCGGCCGGGTCGAAGCCCGGCCACAGGCCCGCGAACATCTCGCGGCTGACGGAGCCGTGCAGGGTGCTCACGCCGTTGGCGCGCTGCGCCAGCCGCAGCCCCATCACGGCCATGTTGAACAGGCCGGGCTCACCGCCCGGGTAGTTCTCGGTGCCCAGCGCCAGCAGGTCGTCCGTGGCGATCCCGGCCAGTTCGCCGTCCTCGCCGAAGTGCCGGGCGACGAGCTCGCGGTCGAACCGGTCGATGCCGGCCGGCACGGGCGTGTGTGTCGTGAAGACGTTGCCGGCCCGCACCGCCTCCAGCGCGCTCGCGAATTCGAGCCCCTGATCCCCCAGTTCGCGGATGCGCTCCAGCCCGAGGAAGCCGGCATGTCCCTCGTTGGTGTGGAAGACCTCCGGCTCGGGATGGCCCGTCAGCCGGCAGTACGCGCGCAGCGCCCGCACCCCGCCGATGCCGAGCAGCATCTCCTGCAGCAGCCGGTGCTCACTGCCGCCGCCGTAGAGCCGGTCGGTGACGTCGCGTTCCCGCTGGGCGTTGTCCTCCATGTCGGAGTCGAGCAGCAGCAGCGGCACCCGCCCCACCCGCGCCTGCCAGACGTGCGCGCGCAGCGAACGCCCGGCGGGCAGCCGGAGCGCGACCACCACGGGCGTGCCGTCGTCCTCACGCAGCAGTTGCAGCGGCAGCTCGTTGGGGTCCAGTACGGGGTAGTGCTCCTGCTGCCAGCCGTCCCGGGACAGGCTCTGCCGGAAGTACCCGTGCCGGTAGAGCAGTCCCACCCCGATCAGCGGAACGCCCAGGTCACTGGCCGCCTTGAGGTGGTCGCCGGCGAGGATGCCGAGGCCGCCGGAGTACTGGGGCAGCGCACCGGTGAGCCCGAACTCCGGGGAGAAGTAGGCGACCGCCTGCGGCAGGTCGCCGCTCCCGGACTCCTCCTGGTACCAGCGCGGCTCCGCCAGATAGTCGTGCAGGTCGCCGCTGACGACGGCGAGCCGCCGCAGGAAGCCTCTGTCGGCCGCCAGCTGCGCGAGCCGCTCCGGCGCGACGGAGCCGAGCAGCCGGACGGGGTCGCCGTCCGCCGCCTGCCAGCCGTCCGGGTCGGCCGACCGGAAGAGCTGACGGGTCTCGGGGTGCCAGGACCAGCGCAGATTGCGGGCCAGTTCACTGAGCGGACGTAGGGGTTCGGGAAGGACGGGATGCACGGAGAAACGACGAATGGCCTTCACGCTGCGACCGTATCGACGCCCGGACACATTGCGGAGATTCACCCGCCTTCCGTGTGATGTCCACCCCGATCTGGGCTAATCGTCCCGGCCTCCACCGCAGTCCTCCCGGTGCTCCCCGAGGCCTGGGGCATGCGGCCGACGGCCCGGCCCGGATGCGCGTCGCACGCCCCCGGGCGGGTGACGCGCACCGGGGCCCCGTGTGCGCAACACGGATGCGGCAGGCGGAGCAGATAGAACGGGCGGAAGCCCGCAAAACGCCCGCCTCTCCCGCAACGCACACAGGTGAGCCCATGATCGGACGCATCCCCGTCCTCGACGTCCAGCCGCTCGTCGACTGCGGACGTCACCCGGCCAAGGCCGTGCCGGGCGAGACCTTCCTCGTCTCGGCCACCGTCTTCCGCGAGGGCCATGACGCGGTCGGCGCCAACGTCGTACTGCGTGACCCCACCGGACGCTCCGGCCCCTGGACGCCCATGTCCGAACTGGCCCCCGGCACCGATCGCTGGGGAGCCGAGGTCACGCCGGACAGCGAGGGCAGATGGACCTACGCCGTGGAGGCGTGGGGCGATCCGGTCGGCACCTGGCGGCAGCAGGCGAAGGCCAGGATTCCGGCCGGCGTCGACACCGAACTGACGCTGGAGGAGGGCGCGGTCCTGCACGAGCGGGCGGCGGCCGGGGTGCCCAGGAGCGTGGACCGTACGGTGGTGCTGGGCGCGGTGGCCGGGCTCCGCGACACGACCCGCACCATCGCGGCGCGGCTGTCGGCGGCCCTGACCCCGGAGGTCACTGCCGTGCTGAACCGGCACCCGCTGCGCGAGCTGGTCTCCGCGACCCGCCCGCTGACGCTCCAAGTGGAGCGGGAGCGCGCCCTGTTCGGGTCCTGGTACGAGATGTTCCCGCGCTCCGAGGGCGCCGTGGTCACCGAGGGCGAGCCGCCCGTCTCCGGCACCTTCCGCACCGCCGCCGCGCGGCTGGATGCGGTAGCGGCGATGGGTTTCGACGTCGTCTACCTGCCGCCGGTGCACCCCATCGGGGACACCTTCCGCAAAGGTCCGAACAACGCGCTGTCCGCCGGCCCGCACGACGTCGGCTCCCCCTGGGCGATCGGCTCGGCGGCGGGCGGTCACGACGCGCTCCATCCGGATCTGGGCACCCCGGAGGACTTCGGCTACTTCGTGCGGCGCGCGCGGTCGCTGGGGCTGGAGGTGGCGCTCGACTTCGCGTTGCAGTGCTCGCCCGACCACCCATGGATCAAGGAGCACCCGGAGTGGTTCCGGCAGCGCGCCGACGGCAGCATCGCCCACGCGGAGAACCCGCCGAAGAAGTACCAGGACATCCATCCGCTCGACTTCGACGGCGACCCGTCCGCGTACTGGAGCCTGCTGCGCGAGACGCTGCGCCTGCTGCGCCTGTGGATGGCGCGCGGCGTGCGGATCTTCCGTGTCGACAACCCGCACACCAAGCCGGTGGTGTTCTGGGAGAAGGTCATCGCGGAGATCAACCGCACCGACCCCGATGTGCTCTTCCTCGCCGAGGCCTTCACCCGGCCCGCGATGATGCACACCCTGGCCAAGGCCGGTTTCCAGCAGTCCTACACCTACTTCACCTGGCGCGATTCCAAGGAGGAGCTGACCGGCTATCTGACGGAGCTGACGGGCGAGGCCGCCGCGTACATGCGTCCGAACTTCTTCGTCAACACCCCCGACATCCTGCCCGCCGGCCTCCAGCGGGGCGGGCGGGCCGCCTTCCAGACGCGCGCCGTGCTGGCCGCGACGCTCTCCCCGACCTGGGGCGTGTACGCCGGCTACGAGCTGTGCGAAGCCGACGCGCTGCGGCCGGACGGCGAGGAGTACCTGGACTCGGAGAAGTACCAGCTGCGCCCCCGCGACTGGGCCGCCGCCGAGCGCTCCGGCGCCTCGATCGCGCCGTTGATCGGCGACCTCAACCGGCTGCGCCGCAGCCACCCGGCGCTCCGGCAGCTGCGCTCGCTCACCTTCCACCACACCGACAACGACCAGGTGATCGCGTACTCCAAGACCTGCGTCCAGCCGGACACCGGTACGGACACGGTCGTGGTCGTGGTCAACCTCGACCCGCATCACACCCACGAGGCGACGGTGTCGCTGGATCCGTCGGATCTTGTGAGATTCGGTCTCTCCGCCGCCGTGACGAGCGGGGCCGAGTCCTTCCCGGTGCGCGACGAGCTCACCGGCGAGACCTATCACTGGGGCAGGGCCAACTACGTGCGCCTCACGCCGGGCGGTGACCCCGGCACCGGCTCCGGCCCCCCCGCCACCGCCGCGCACATCCTCACCCTGCGACCTCACCGAGCAGAGCGGAGGGTCACCCACTCATGAGCGTCAACGATCCCGTCCCCGACACCTTCGAGGACACCCCCGCACGGGACCGCGACCCGGAATGGTTCAAGCGTGCGGTCTTCTACGAGGTCCTGGTCCGCTCGTTCCAGGACAGCAACGGTGACGGCGTCGGAGACCTGAAGGGCCTCACCTCCAAACTGGACTATCTCCAGTGGCTGGGCGTCGACTGCCTGTGGCTGCCGCCCTTCTTCACCTCACCTCTGCGTGACGGCGGTTACGACGTCGCCGACTACACCGCGGTGCTGCCGGAGTTCGGGGACCTGGCGGACTTCGTCGAGTTCGTCGACGCCGCGCACCAGCGGGGCATGCGGATCATCATCGACATGGTGATGAACCACACCAGCGACCAGCACCACTGGTTCCAGGAGTCCCGCAGCGACCCCGAGGGTCCCTACGGCGACTACTACGTCTGGGACGAGAAGGACACCCGGTACCCGGACGCCCGGATCATCTTCGTCGACACCGAGGCGTCCAACTGGACCTTCGACCCGGTGCGCAAGCAGTACTACTTCCACCGGTTCTTCTCCCACCAGCCCGACCTGAACTACGAGAACCCGGTCGTGCAGGAGGAGATGATCGCCGCCCTGCGCTTCTGGCTGGACCTGGGCATCGACGGCTTCCGGCTGGACGCGGTCCCCTACCTCTTCGCCGAGGAGGGCACCAACTGCGAGAACCTGCCGCGCTCGCACGGCTTCCTCAAGCGGGTACGCGCCGAGGTCGACGCCCACTACCCCGACACGGTCCTGCTCGCCGAGGCCAACCAGTGGCCGGAGGACGTCGTCGACTACTTCGGCGACTACGCCAAGGGCGGCGACGAGTGCCACATGGCGTTCCACTTCCCGGTGATGCCGCGGATCTTCATGGCCGTACGCCGCGAGTCGCGCTACCCGGTCTCGGAGATCCTCGCCAAGACCCCGCAGATCCCGTCCGGCTGCCAGTGGGGCATCTTCCTGCGCAACCACGACGAGCTGACGCTGGAGATGGTCACCGACGAAGAGCGCGACTACATGTACGCGGAGTACGCCAAGGACCCGCGGATGCGCGCCAACATCGGCATCCGGCGGCGGCTGGCGACCCTGCTGGACAACGACCGCGACCAGATCGAGCTGTTCACCGCGCTGCTGCTCTCGCTGCCCGGCTCGCCGATCCTCTATTACGGGGACGAGATCGGGATGGGCGACAACATCTGGCTCGGCGACCGGGACGCGGTACGGACGCCGATGCAGTGGACGCCGGACCGCAACGCGGGCTTCTCCTCCTGCGATCCCGGCCGGCTCTTCCTGCCCGCGATCATGGACCCGGTGCACGGCTACCAGGTCACCAACGTGGAGGCGGCGATGAGCTCGCCGAGTTCGCTGCTGCACTGGACGCGGCGGATGGTGGAGATCCGTAAGCAGAACCCGGCCTTCGGACTCGGCACGTACACCGAACTGCCCTCCTCCAACCCGGCCGTGCTCGCCTACCTGCGCGAGGTGAAACTGCCGGACGGCGGCGACGACCTGGTGATGTGCGTGAACAACTTCTCCCGCTTCCCGCAGCCCACCGAGCTGGACCTGCGGACCTTCGCGGGACGGGCGCCGGTGGAACTCATCGGCGGTGTGCGCTTCCCGCCGATCGGCGAGTGGCCGTACCTGCTGACGCTGGCGGGGCACGGCTTCTACTGGTTCCGGCTGCGCCAACAGCCGGCCTCCGCGGCCGCCGGGTGACGGCGTGCCGGAAAGCGCCTTGTCCCCCGCGGCGGGCCCGCCGGTCCTGCCGGTCCGGCCGGTCCTGCCGGTTCCCCGCCCCTACGGTGCCGACCTGCTCGACTCCCTCGCGCCGCTGCTGGCCGACTGGCTTCCCCGGCAGCGCTGGTTCGCCGGCAAGGGCCGTCCGGTCAGCGGGTTCGGCCTCGTCGCGGCGGCCGAGCTGCTGCCCTGCCCGGCCGACGGAGCGACAGCGGGGCTGCTGCACCTGCTGGTACGGGCGCGGCAGCCCGGTGCCGGCGCGGCAGTGGTGCCGGCCGCCGCGACGGAGCCCCCGGAGGCCCGTGCCGACGATGCGGCCGACTGCTATCAACTCCTGCTCGGGGTACGGGACGTCCTGCCGCCCGAGCTGGCGCCCTCGCTGATCGGCCGCCCGTCCGCGGGTCCGCTGCGCGGCCGTACCGTCTACGAGGCGCTGCACGACCCGCGACTGGCCGGGGTGCTGCTGGAGCGGCTGCGCGTCCCCGGACGGCTCGGCACGCTCCGCTTCCGGCACGGGCCGGACGAGGAGACCGTCATCCCGGCCGGGCTGCCGGCCCGCCCGCTGGCCGCGGAGCAGTCGAACTCCTCGGTGGTCTACGGCAGTACGTGCATCCTCAAGCTCTTCCGCCGCGTGGAGCGCGGGATCAACCCCGATCTCGAGCTGCCGCTCGCGCTCGCCCGGCTTGGCTCCGACCGGGTGCCGGCGCCAACGGCGTGGTTCGAGGCGACGGCGTGCTTCGAGGCGGAGACGGGGGCTGGCGACGCGTCGGCTCCGCTGACGCTCGGCGTCCTGCAGCCGTTCCTTGACGGCTGCCGGGACGGCTGGCAGCTCGCCCTGAACGCCCTCGCCGGCCGGCGCGACTTCACCGACGAGGCGCGCGGTCTGGGCCGCGCCACCGCCGAGGTGCACACGGGTCTCGCCGACGCGCTGCCCACCGCCGTGCTCGGCCGCCGCGAACTGGAGCGGACGGCCGCGGACATGGCCGGGCGGCTGGCGGCGGCGGCCGAGGC